>NZ_AYVK01000012.1:0-228296 GCF_000503155.1 Mesorhizobium sp. LSJC285A00 | reverse complement strand
ACCGGGTCACCTCGGCAGTGGCCGCCTTCACCCCGGTCATGTCTTCGCTGAGCGATTCACCGCGTCTTCAGTCTCGGCAAAACGCTCCGCCAGCTTATCGGTCTTGGCGTACATCTTCGATTGGCTGGCGGCTGGGCGCTGCTCGGATTGCTCGTAAGAGAGCGCGGCTGAAGCATCGCTGTCGTTTAATGTCGCGCCGAATCTCAGTTGCGTCTCGCTGAACGCCCTCCATGGACGCCCTTCATCGTTGGGCCACCAGGGTCTTTCTTGTTGTTTGAATAGCCGCCTTCGTGCGCGAGCACTTTGGCAGGCGCTTTCTTTTCGCGCGAAATTGCCACCGTTTTAGAGCGGGAGGGTCGGGATGCAGGTTTTCGATGACATCGAGGCGCTGCTGGATGCGGGTGAAGCCTCGACGGCACTTAAGGAAGTGCTGGCGCTGGTGCATCAATTTGGGCGCGGGTCCAGTGTCTTGGCGGGCGCGATCGACGACCTCATTGTCGACCTGTCGACGCTATCATTGGCGCGCATGCTGGCTCGAAAAAGACTATTGAAGATCAAGTTGCTCGCACCTCGTCAGAGCGTCGGAGCGGCCAGCTAGAGATTGGTGGTCGCTACGAAAAACGTGTCGACCTGCTCGGTGCTCCGAGCGCATCGAAACCTCTCGCCATCATCGGTTCCGTACGGACGAAAGAGCCGCCTGACCCTGCGACCAGATGAAACCTTGGACTTGCGGCAGACCGCAAGCAGTTGGAGCTTGAATTGCCGACACACTCTCAGGAACCGTTGCCGGGATCGCACTCCATTGGTCGTCGGCCCAGATCCGGCGCGCCTCGCTTAAGGTGCCGGTCGAATATGGCCAGCTTCTCTTCGTAGCCGATCCGCACTCTGGACCTGCAACTATCGCATTTGAAACCGGCAATCGTTTTCAGCCAGGATCCCCTTCTCACCATAGNGTGCTGGCGCTCACCTTTCTGAGGTGCCGCTCGAATATGGCCAGCTTCTCTTCGTAGCCGATCCGCACTCTGGACCTGCAACTATCGCATTTGAAACCGGCAATCGTTTTCAGCCAGGATCCCCTTCTCACCATAGGGCGTGAACAGGAGGGGCATTGGAATTCTAAAGGTACGTCGCGCAGTTCATTTGATAGAGGCACTGTGCATGTTCTCCTCAGCGGCACGGCCAATGCAACAAAGTAGAAGGAGAAATGTTTCCGGATTCGGCCATTTGCGGGAAAGAATCGGACCTAAGTCTAAATGGTGAGCGGCCCTGAAACCCATCGGCCTTTGCGTCGGAAATTAAAAATAGCGAGGGTTCGAAGGCGGCCGCGGGCGTGAGGCTGGCAAGTGGGCCAAGACGGCGGCGGTAAGGCGGAGCTGTGGCGATCAAATAACCGGTTCGCCCAGAATCTCGTTCACCCAGCTCATGGTTCTCAGCCCGTATGCCATTCCGGCGCAGTCGGCAAACCAGTCGAAGACACTCATGTCACGCCCTGTGACGCTTTGAAGGATTTCGATCGCTGCGCCCGTAAAAGCAAGTAGAACCGCCAGCCGGACCACCTGTTGGGGCCAGCCGAGGCTACCCAAAGCCGACAAGGTGGCGAANTCTGATAAAAGCTCGACTGCGGCAATCTATCCGCAGCACTCCCGGTTCCTAGTTCTCGCTTCCGATACTGGCGCACTAGGCAGAGCTCCAACCTGCATCTGAGCTACGAGCGCGAACAACTGGCATGCTTAACAGGCCTCCTGATGTCATCAGGAAGTTCCATGAAACAGCCTATGTCACTCTCGATGGTTCCATAGGGCGCTGCGAATGTCGCCCTCCATTGTGATGAGGCCGAGGGTTTCCTGCCGAAAAGGCGCGGCGGAATAGGCGAGCCATTGGTACCGCTTGCGCCCAGGTGCGATGCGTATCGTGCTGGGCGGGAGCGGAACTCTTTCCAGCCTTGGCCCAGCTGTGCAGCCGGGCCGACGCCCTTCTGAATTCAATTATCGCCGGCGTCGCGGCTAAAAGACGAAACCGCTGTTTAGTCTGGTCATCCCTGCCTTGGTGATCTCGCCTCTACATATTCCAATCCTAGACGCTAGGCCAGCAGCGGCCACTCGCGGCTGTCCATCAACAATCCCAAACATCAGGTCGCGGTTATATACAAAAAAGCCGGCCACCTTTCGGCAGCCGGCCAGTGCAAACAAGGAAGGGAACGTTGCACTGATGGGGCAGTGCACCGTCCGAAGCGTTTCCAGGCGACAATGTTCCACCGATGAGAGAACAAAGAAGGCTTCACCGCCAGCGCACATTCCCCTTAGCCGCGCTGTGTTGCCGTCGCCTGGTGTCTAAAGGCCTTTAACCAGCCACGGATCGGTGTCGTATCCAAGGCGCGGCTTTTCCGGCGTTCCACCGGCCGGCAATTTGGCGGTTCCGGTCGGCCTGCAGTCCAGCTCGAGCACCTGCTTCTTGGCCGAGTGCTTCGTAGAGCAAAGGTCCGTGGCGTGACTCACCACCACCTTCTTCTCCTTGGCAACAGCGACACCAGTCCCAGCGATCACGATCACCGCACACAACGCAGCAACTCTCATCATACTTCCCCACCGTTGCGCCTCCGCAAAAGGCTGAGCATGACGTTACGGCACTTTTAAATTAGCGCAAGCGAATATTGGCTGCCTAGTCCCTTCACATCGGCTCTGGTCGCCTCCCCTTGCTGCCGGCGCCTTGCGATACCGGCAGCGCGATATGCTAGGATGGGCGCATGCCTGCTCATGACCGGGCGGCCGCTGTTAATGACTTGAGCTTGACATGGCAGAAGGCTGCAACCGTCAAGTTTCCCAAGTCGTCGTGGCGATGAACGATCGCGTCGAGGATCGCTTACCAAGCGGCGTTTACTAAGNGTGCAGCCCTGCGCGATCACACCATAACCACGTGATGACAAATCAGCCATGTGTGTGGCGCGGCGGGCTTGTTCCGCTTGTGGCCGGCGCCTACCCACCCGGGTCCCCAACCATGGCGTCGGCCATTTTCGTTCTCTCAGCGATTATAGGCCTTTGCCATCGGCCTATGTGTTGGCCTTGGATGGCGAGATCGCGGTTAGATCGCCTCGTTCGTTTGGATGTTTCGCTGGCGTTGGCAGGAGGCGCATATGTTCGCCAGCCGGCGGATACCACACCGCCCCACCCTCTTTTTTTGATTGCAGAGAGAGTCTGAGCGGGCTTACTAGTGAGGGGTTTGCCATCGCTTTGAGGGAGGCTGCGATGGTTGCAACACCCATAGATATCGCTCAAGCGGCCACTACGGCCACCTTGCTGATGCGCCTTCGTTAACGTCATCGCGATGACGTGGCGCGAGGCTGGGAAGATGCCGACCATTCTACTGTTGCCGTCTCCCGTACGCCTGAGTGTCAATGGCGCGATTTAGCCAAGGCCCTGGTGCACGATTGGTTCGAGCTGATCGAAACTGGCTTGGTGGATTGGATCCTCAGCAAGTAGCCGCTGCCCGCCAGCGGCCCAGCAGCCGTCTGCGGGACTTTGCAGCGGGCGCGCTGGGCCTGACCGGTTGTCCTCGCTCCCTGTTCTGTCATCGCAATGAAGGACGACATCTTCGAGCACCCGCAGCACACCTGTCGCATGGAAAAAGCTGTAGGCGTTTATAGGTGCTTGGGGAATCCGCCGTTTGTTTGCGTTGTGGAGCGGGACAAAGCAAGTTACTCACTCAGGCTGGCTACCGTGAAGCGGGGCACCAGCCCGACTTCCACGCGTTGCCGTGGGAAGCTGAACAACAGGGCCGTCAAAGAAAGGCAAGGTGGACGCGACGGCGCTCGCTGAACGCATTCGGGCGCCGGCTGCGTTCGCGTTCACACCCGGCGCTATGTCGCTTCTAGGCCCGCTCTGTCGCTACTTTGTGCGCAGCATATTGTGGGAACTCTGCCTCGGCCCATGCACTCAGTGGCTGACCAGAACGAGCGCATCATCGGCCTAACCGTTTAGGCTGTAGAATTTGTGTGTGCGCTCGTATCGAGATGCGGGTGATGTCGCAGCCGAAACGCGCTGCTTCCTTCTCGATCCGCCCCATCAGTTTGGCGCCGATACCAGCACTGCGCATCTCGGCGTCGACAACCACATGGTCGGCCTACGCCCACTTTCCGCCCATACCCGGTTTGCTGATAGAGCGGGTAGATAGCCGCGATCTCTTCGAGCTCCATGGCTGAGTGTCGATGCCTATGTCGGCGAGGTAATGAGTGCGGCCTTGCCGCCGAACACCAGCCCCAACTGGGCAGTCGCATCGCTCGACATTACGGGCGATGCAGCCACTGCGAAGGTCGAGGACGAATTTGGAACCACAAGGTTCACCGACTATATTTCTCTGCTCAAGATCGCAGGAGAATTGAAGATCCTTAGCAAACTCTACCACCTTCACTAATACGACCGTCCAGATCAGAGGCCAAATACCGCAAAACTGACCAACCTGTCGTAGGTCTCCCAGCGCCTTTAGAGCTTGAGCTCAGTCCTTAGCGCGTCGATTCCGTTCGAGGCCTCGGCTTTGCTAGATCTTCGGCGTAGCTTCTGTCGTCGCCCGCCTGCTCACATAATGTTTTCAAGTAGGAAGCTTGCGACGGAGTCATTGGCTCGTCTCCCGTCGTCCATTCGTCAGGATCCTTGCTGATAGCTTCGCCTTTGGCTCGGGGTGTAGTTTTGCATGACGCTCTCCATGTTGGGAACGGCACAACGTATTTGATCTGCTTTTGTTCCACATGCTTGAAGTGTCTGAGATTGCGATGGCAGGGGTGTTCACGAACGCAAGTTTACCCGTGCTGGAAGAATCCGACGAGATTGCTTAGCTTCCGCTCGCGGTCGCCAACGATGAACTCAACGCCAACTCTGCGCGAGACATCGAAGACCCTCCGCGCCCGCAATTTACCCCAACGGTGAGGAGACGCCCCATGAAAGCAATCGTAGCGACGGACCAGACTGCAGGAACGGCCGGGATGAAGTTGGTGGAGCTGCCCGAGCCTCAGGCGGCAATTAACGACGTGGTCGTACAGGTTCATGCGGCAGGATTCGTCAACACCGAACTGGAGTGGCCCTCGACGTGGGCCGACCGAGCCTTCCGTGACCGGACCTCTTCGATCCTCGGCCACGAACTGGCTGGTGTGGTCACTGCGCTCGGCTACGGCACCACGGGGCTTTCTAGAGGTCAGCGGGTGTTCGGCCTCGCGGACTGGCATCGCGACGGCACCCTCGCCGAGTATGTTGCCTTGGAGGCCCGTAACCTCGCGCCGCTGCCCGGCGATGTCGACTTTACGGTGGGCGCTAGCCTGCCGATCTCCGGCCTAACCGCATGGCAGGGGCTGTTCCAGCATGGCCGCATCAAGGCCGGGCAGAGCGTTCTCGCGCATGGCGCTGCCGGTGCCGTCGGTTCGATGGTGGCGCAGCTTGCAAGGGAGGCCGGAGCCTATGTGATCGGCACCGGGCGGGCCGCCGACCGCCAGAAAGCGCTCGACTTCGGTGCAAATGAATTCCTCGACCTCGCAAAAGACACCCTTGAAGATGTCGGCGGCGTCGATCTGGTGTTCGATGTCATCGGCGGCGATGTCCAGAAGCGATCCGCAACGCTTGTCCGGGCCGGAGGTATCCTTGTCACAGTCGTCGGACCAACGGATATTCGACCTGCACACGGCCTGGCGGTTGACTTCGTCGTCGAGGCTGATCGAGCCCAGCTTTCTGAGATAGTGCAGCGGATCCGCGATGGACGACTGCGGTCGAACATCGTCAAGGTTTCGAGCTTGGATGATGCCATCGGCACCTTCAACTCAACGGACCGACGCGCGGGCAAGACCGTTGTTCGCGTTCGTCCGTGAGAACTTGGGAGAGAGGCGGGCCCTCGCTCCTTATGGTCGCGTCGGCAGCTGACACGGTGAGGTGCAAATCAGCGCCTGTCGCGGGATTTAGCCATCGTAGGGCGGTGTTTGCGGGAACCTACTTTGTACGTTTCCGACTCTTGCCTTTTTCGGAAAGTGACCCACAGAATAGCTGATTGAGGTTCTATCTCTCTGGGAGGATGGGATGGACATTCAAGCACCTGTTCGGCCTACGCAGCAAACGGCCAAGGAGCTGGTCCGCGAGGTCCTGTTGGGCTCTCAACCCGGCGACATTATTTCCGTCAAAGCGACCATTGTAGCGGTCCGTGAGCGCGGCGGCGATCTTCTCGAAACTGACTGCCAGTTAGTCGAAATGATCGTCAAATCAGCCTCCGTTTGGGGACTGTTCATCGCCTTTGACGTTCGAGAGGCGTGATGCCCCACCGTTGGTTCAACCCTCCGGTTTATGTGAAGACTGAGCGCCCGGGGCTTCGCCTTGGTGTCAACCGGGTTGATGCCGCCGCCGAGGAGCTCCTAAAGTGGTCCAATCGTGGCCCCAAGTGGCGGCTGGCGGCCGAGGCTTGCCTATCTGCGATGGATGGCAAAATGCCGGGTAATGACTTCCGGCTGCTGTTCGAAGCCGCGGCCGATGAAGAGGAGATGCTGCTGCCGGATTAACAACGCTATACGACGAGCCCATTCGGGTCTGTTCGCGTTGCGAATTCACCGGCGCAACGGGCATTTATGCTGTCCGTCTCCGTCGTCAAACTTTAAAGTGAGACACTAACGAGCGACGACCTAGATGGACAGTTTATTCGCCGGTGCGCGTACCATATAGGGCCGCGGGTGACCGATGGAGGTCACATGGTTGATGAAGAGCATCGCCGCGAACGGAGGCAGCGGGTGCTGAAAGGCGCCTCAATCATCAGCGGAATCACAAACTCCGAGATCAGTTGCACCATTCGGAACCAAAACAGTGGCAGAGCTGAGCTCAAAGTCCCGGTGGAATCGCGTGTCCCTGAGCGGTTCGTGGTTTACGTGCCGACCGACGGCGTTGCCTACGAGGCAGTCCTGCGGTGGCGCAGGAACGACCGAATTGGGGTTCAATTTATAGGAACGTTGCCAAAGCCGCGTCTCCACTATGGCTGAGCTTGTGCCCGGGATGCACAGACCGGGGAATTGGACACTCTCCGGCGCTCGGCACGTGTTCCATGGCAGTCGCACTTTAGAGATTACCCCCCGGCGAAACTTCGCTTCAGGTCGACGCGGTCAGAAGGCTTACAAAATCGCGGGAATATTCCCCGTCCAGATATTTAGCCGGAGCGCCCCACGCCTCGGCTGGTTGGCCAGTGAACGCGTCAAACACCGCTCAGGTTTCGTCGAGTCCCTCCTGAGGTCGTATCTTTGAGAAGCCATGCCGTCGCTAGGTAAGTCTGCGGTCCAGTTCTCAAGCGGTGATCGACATTCCTGTTGGAGTGCGGGTTCTACAGGAGATTCGGTTTTGAGGATCGCGAGGACTCAACGGATCATGAGCGACCCAGCAGGATCAGAAACCGGCACCCGTCTGCGCAGCCCTTTGATGAAGATAGGTAGAATCAAAATCTGCGGCGCGAACGAGCCCTGCCCAGTCGGTCGCATGAAAACGCGAGCCAACGGTGGATATCAGACCGTCGCGTCTAAGGTCCTGAAGCACTCGGTTCACGTGCACGGTAGAGAGGCCAAGTGCGTCGCCAAGTGCAGCCTGCGTTATGGGGAGATAGGCCACATGATCTTCAATGCGGCCTACCGACCGAAGGCGAACAATGAGTTCGCAAAGAATGTGAGCCATACGCGAGTAGGCGTCGCGCCTACCGACGTTGGTGACCCACTCTCGATAGATCGCCGCATCGATCACCGTCGAGCGCCAAAACACTCTCGTTATCGAAGAGTGCTGGTCGCAAACGGCGCGAAGTTCGTCGTGCCGCATGAAGCCCACCCTAGCGGGCATGAGAGGGGTGAAAGTGCAATCCATGACCGACAAATGCAAACCATGCAGGTCGGGAATGTCGCCCGGAACAAAAAAGGAGGAGATTTGACGCTTCCCCTCCCCGGTTAGTTTGATCGACCCTATTAAGCCTTCAAGAACGACGAACGAAAGGCTCGGCTTATCGCCCTCGCGCAGAATGTCTTCGTTGGCCTGATATCTCTTCTCCTGAATCGAGATGTTCCCCCAAGGTCGCAATGTCTGATTCTGCGAGTTCCGAGATGGCTTGGAGCTTGCGGATCAACATTTTGAAAGAATGATCATGTGCCATCAAGAACCTGTTCGTGTTTGCTCCCAACTTTTAGTTGGCGCTAATGTTCCCGCTGCCTAGAGGAGACGAAGGCCAATGGTCAGTGCGTCGATGATGCGCGCAAAGTTCAGCTGTCCTCAATCCTTTTCGCCTGCCGCAACCTGTTCGAAACGGCTGGATCACAACCTGCTTTCCACCGGATTAACGAGTGCTATTGCGCGCCAGGAACCTTAAGAGTTCGCAGCCGTTCAACTGTTGGGGCGCACGAAGCAGGCTTTCAATGTCATCGGGTTCCGTGCTGATCGTGGAGACGTCGAGAACTCTCTCCGGGAGGCCGGGTTCGAGGTGGTCGCCGGCTTAAAAGGGCCTTCAAGCGATTGCGACTTTCGATCGTGAGCCGGAGCGAGTTGTGGCTCTCCTGACAGATATCAGACTTGGGGACGGCCCAAGCGGGTGGGATGTGGCCCGGCACCTCCGAGGCGCCGATCCTACTATGCCAGTTATATGACAGCGTTGGTCGATGCCATGGCCTGCTACGCAATTGACCGACATCAAATCGACATCCTGTCTCTCGGCTGCGTTGAATTGGAGTTCGCCTTCACCAAGGGCCAAATCGCCAAGGGCGGTATCAGGCACTGGCGCGAGATCATTTCTGCCGCCATGCGCCTGCAAAGCCAGAATGCACTGGGCCAAGCTGGGCTGCTGGTAGGACGAGACCGTCTACTACGCGTCGACGGAGCACCTATGAAGTCTAATCCGATCGACCTCGACGACTACACCGGTCCGCCGCAGAGTTACCTGTTATTGCTGCCTCACTGGTCAAGCAACATGAGGAACGGCTGGCCGCGCTTTTCGTTGCGCCGCGTCCACCCTACAAAGCGGTGTATGGGCCAAGGTCTCAGGACCCGTAAATAGCCACCTGTTCTTCGCACGATGTCGGCTTTCAGAAACCGCCTAAAGCGATCCCGATATTGAGCGCAATGGCCATCCGTTCTGATTAAGTCGTCTTGGCCAGCCGTGGTCTTCACTCGACCCCGCATGATGAGGTATGACCAAGAAGGATGTAGACCGGAAGAGACAAGGTGCAGGTGCAAGGCATTGAGAGAAATAGCAGGAACCGAACCAATCCACAGGAATATTTTGTTGGTATTTATGTTGGTATCAGATGCGGCTAACATTCCCCTAAGTATCTGAAAGCAAAACGGGATTTTCTTCACTTGAATTCCGCCTCTGGGCACCAGTTTTCTCTGAACATCAAGGGCTTGACTTCCTGGCGCCGCACCGACGGATTCCTGATTTCGGCCTGCCGGCTGTGCCGGCAAGCCTGCGCAACCGAGTTATGAACTTTCGGGGCGCACGGTCTCCACGCGCAGCGAGCCGGCTGGAAGCGGCTGCAGCAGTTCGGCTTCCGGCTTCGTCAGACTGAGCCAAGCCGCCCAATCGCCGGGCCGAAGCACCACGACGTGCCGACTGTGATAGGGCGCAATATCCGGTCCAGGCTCGGTTGTCAGCATGGTGAAGGTTGGCGGCTTGTTGCCGGCAGCTTCACGCCAAAGCCCTGCGATGGCCATGAACGGCGAGCCGTTGAGCGTGAAGCGATGCTTTGCCTTCGGATACTCGTGCCCGTGAACTCGAAGAAGGCGGATGCCGGAACGAGGCAGCGTTTGCTGCCGGCGAATTGCCTGCCTTCGGAGCGGAAGTTGAACACTGGTCCGCCTTTCGGGCCGGCCGGCGGAAATCCAAACGTCATCGACGTCAGTTCAACGACGCCAGTGTCGCCGGCGGCGCGCATGATCGGGGCTGGATCGTTGATATGGATGTCATCAACCCGCGGCAGGTCAAGTTCGGTCTGATGGGTCGGGATCTCAAGTGCCAGCGACTCCAGCATCCGGCAATATTCAGCCCAGAGAATATGCTGCTCATAGTCGTTGCACATGGAAGGCTCCCGACCGGTCTGCCAGTTTACCTCACGCCAAACAAAGAGGCGATGGACCGCTCAACCCTCGCGGTCGCGCTCGACCAGTATATCGGCCTCGATCGCCGCGTTGACGAAGGCGGCGCGGGCATAGCGCGCCTCTTGAAGGCCTTCCAGAACGCCAAGGCAGGCTTTGCGGGCGGCGACGTGATAGCCGCCTGTCTTCACGGGCCATCGGTTCATCAGGATATCGGCGGCCTGCGCGACACGCTCCACCTTGTAGATCTTGTTTCTGGATCTGCCGAGCGCCACGCGAACCGGCTCATCGAAATGCTGATCTTGCATGCTTCCCCTCCCGAACGCGATCGCGAGTCAATTCGGGGGAGGCAAGTTCGGTTCCACGGGAGCGATCTGCCAACGCAATAAACCCGCCTTCTGAAATCACTTTGCGCGCATAGGCCAAATGGCGGATCTGATTTGCTTGGTGATCCCCTCTCCCTAGGGCAAACTGCCTGCCGGGGCTGCAGGAGGAGAAATGCGAGCACGCGCAGCTACGATCGGCGATCTCGAAAGTGTCTTCCGTGATCTGTCCACGCGGATGTCGGACGAGTATGTGGCCGCCGGCAAGGACAGCAAGGTCGCCTACGACAATCTGATGATGAATTTGAAGGAAGGCCGAGCGCACGCGCTGGTCGAGGGCGACAAGACGGTGGCGATCGTCGCCTGGCACGAGAACAGCGACGCCGCCGACACGCTGTTTGCCGCGCAGGAGGGTTTCTTCAGCGCCGCGACGGTCCGCTTCTGCAGGCGCCACATCCGCCACATTCAGGCGCTGGCCGGCAACCTTCCCATCCACTCGCGCAGCTGGCTGCAGCGGGCCGACGTCGGCAAATGGTTCCGTGTCATCGGTTATGTCGAACGCGGCCGAGAGAACGGCGCCACTGTGTTCGAATTGCCGCCGGCACGGGGAGCGTCAGCTGCGCGGGCTGCCTAGGGCTGCGCACCCACGGATGCCATCACGGAAAAGCCCCCGCCAGGATGGCGATGGGCCAATATCGCCTGCAATGGGCTCATATCGGGGGCTCAGATATCGGGCTGATCCAGCGCCTCGAAAATCACCCGTTCCAGCGGACCGAGATCCTCTTCGATCTCGCTGACCTCAAGGCCTAAATGCCGAGCATCCAGGGCAGCTCGCGTGGTTAGGGTTCGAGCCGTTGCCTTGTCGGCAGGCAGTTCGCCCGGCAGGTGCTCGTGGATCCAGCCCTGCAGGAAATCAACGCCGCGCTCGCTCATCGATTTATCCCTTCCCTTATCTGGGGGATCATTCCCCCAGAATGACCCCAGAAGCGACGATCTGAGCCGTCAGGCTGGTGAGCCTGCCTCGCTTCACGAGCGTCGGCTTTTGGTAGATTTTCTTCATGGCGGTGCCTTTCGCGACAAATCGCTCGTCGGCAACAACGTCCGTCGCGGGGCAGCGTTCCATGGCGGGCTGTTGAGCCCGACCCCCTGACACATCGTATTTGAGAACAGCCCCGCTCCCGCGACCCGTGCTGTTGATGCCGCGGCAGGTTGCGAAGCCAATGCGGGGCGTGGCATTTGTCGATGCCGATCATTGGGATGGCAAGCAGGACATGGCACGGCCACCAGACATCGCCCGACACCAGGCCGCCAAGGCAGGCGTTAGCCTGAACCGGGCGCTTTCCAAACTCGGCCTGTGTTCGCGCAAGCAGGCCGAGCTGCTGATAGCCGAAGGGCGCGTGCGGGTTGGCGGCAAGGTGGTGCGCGATCCGTCGCTGCGTGTCGATCTCGGCCGCGACCGCATCGCTGTCGACGGCGAGCAGATCGTCGGCGAGGCAAAAGTCTACCTGATGATCAATAAGCCGCGCGGACAGGTCACCACGCGCGATGACCCGCAGGATCGTGGCACCGTCTATGACTGCCTGGTGGAACTGGAGTTGCCTTTCGTGTCGCCGGTCGGCCGCCTCGACAAGGCCAGCGAAGGCCTGTTGCTGATGACCAACGACACGCGCTGGGCCAACCGCCTGCTCGATCCGGCCTCGCATGTCGCCAAGACCTATCATGTCCAGATCGGCACCGCGCCCGACGAAGCGATGCTGGCGCGCTTTCGCGACGGAGCGATCGTCGACGGCGAACTGCTGACCGCAAGTTCGATCGAACTGCTGCGCAGCGGCGGCCGCACTGCCTGGCTGGAAATCGTGCTCGACGAGGGCCGCAACCGCCAGATCCGCCGCCTGCTCGGGGCATTCGATATCGAGGTGCTGAGGCTGGTTCGGGTGGCGATCGGCGGTTTGCAGCTCGGCGAACTCGCCAAGGGCAAGGCGCGGCATCTGACATCGGAGGAATTGGCGGTGCTCGCGCGTTAAGAGGCAGGCTTGCCGCGAAACCCTACTTCTGGTTCCACCTGCGTATCACCGGCTCGCTCAGATCGTGCTCATAGCCGAGGATGCTGAGGCTCGCGGTATCAAGTACGAAGTGCGCACCGCCTTCGGGTGGCAGACCGAGCCAGCGCGCGGCCAGCACGCGCAGGAAATGCGAGCTTGAAAACACCAGCACATTGCCCTCGATTGCCCGCAGCCCGGCGATGATCCTGTCGGCCCTGGCGCCAACATCCGCTACCGACTCGCCGTCGGGACAGCCGTCACGGAACAATTGCCAGCCGGGGCGCTGCACAACAATCTCCTTGGTCTTAACGCCCTCATAGGCGCCATAGTCCCATTCCTGCAGGTCGTCCTTCTTGACGGCAGCAGCGCCGAAGCCGGCAAGCGTGCAGGTGCTGAAGGCGCGCTGCGACGGGCTCGACCACACCGCCTGGAAGGACAGATCCTTGAGCCGGTCTGCCACGCCGCGAGCTGCCGCCTCGCCCTTTGCCGTCAACGGTATGTCGGTGCGGCCGGTGTGTTTTCCCGAAGCGCTCCACTCCGTCTCGCCGTGACGGACGAGGTAGATTTCGGGGTACGGATTGCTCATGCGCCGGCCTTTCGGTTTTACGTCCGCACCCTACCCGGGAGGGCCTGGCCAGCGCCAGCCACGTGCAGGCGGAAAAGGAAAGGCCGCAACCGAATCGGCTGCGGCCTTGTGCTCAAACGTCAGTGCCCGGAGCGGTCAAGCGGGCTGCAGATCGCCCGACAGCGCCAGGTCGGCTTCCTCGGACAATGTGCCGGCCATGGCGGCGGCGAACTTGGTCTGGTCGAGTTCGCCTTCCCAGCGCGCCACAACGATCGTCGCCACTGCATTGCCGACGAAGTTGGTCAGCGCCCGGCATTCCGACATGAAGCGGTCGACCCCTAGGATCAGCGCCATGCCGGCAACGGGTACCGTAGGCACGACAGAGAGCGTGGCGGCCAGCGTGATAAAGCCGGCGCCGGTGATGCCGGCGGCACCCTTGGAGCTCAGCATGGCAACCAGCAGCAGCAGAATCTGGTCGCCATAGGTGAGCGGCGTATCGGTCGCCTGGGCGATGAACAGCGCCGCCAGCGTCATGTAGATGTTGGTGCCGTCGAGGTTGAAGGAATAGCCGGTCGGGATGACCAGGCCGACCACCGAGCGGTTGCAGCCGGCGCGCTCCATCTTGGCCATCAGGCCGGGAAGAGCGGCTTCCGAGGACGAGGTGCCGAGCACCAGCAGCAGCTCTTCCTTGATGTAGCGGATCAAGGCGAGGATCGAGAAGCCGTTGTACCAAGCGACAGCGCCGAGCACGACCAGCACGAAGAGCAGCGACGTCAGGTAGAAGGTGCCGATCAGAAAGGCGAGGTTGGCAATCGCGCCGATGCCGTATTTGCCGACGGTGAAGGCCATGGCGCCGAAGGCGCCGATGGGGGCGGCCTTCATCAGGATGGCGACCAGGCGGAAGATAGGCGAGGTCAGCGCCTGCAGGAAATCGACGACCGGGCGGCCGCGCTCGCCGACCAGAGCGAGAGAGATGCCGAACAGCACCGAGAAGAACAGCACCTGCAGGATGTCGCCTTGCGCGAAGGCGCCGGTGATGGTGTCGGGGATGATGTTGAGCAGGAAGCCGACGATGGTCGTGTCATGCGCCTTCTCGGTGAAGGTGGCGACCTTCGAGGGGTCGAGCGTCGCCGCATTGATGTGCATGCCGGCGCCCGGTTGGACGACGTTGGAGACGACCATGCCGACGACCAGCGCCAGGGTCGAAAAGACCAGGAAATAGATCATCGCCTTGCCGGCGACGCGGCCAACCTTTTTCAGGTCGGAGACGCCGGCAATGCCTGTGGTCACCGTCAGGAAGATGACCGGCGCGATCACCATCTTGACCAGCTTGATGAAGGCATCGCCGAGCGGCTTCAGCGAAGCACCGAGTTCGGGATAGAAATGACCGAGCAGGATGCCGGCGGCGATCGCCGTCAGGACCTGCACGTAGAGATGACGGTAAAAGGGTAGCTTGCCGCGCGGTTCGGCGGCAGCGAATGCTGGCTGCATGACGTCCTCCATGGCGCCCCGATCGAAAGCTCGACCTCCCGGGGCAAGTTGTTTCCGCAGCCTCGCGACTGCTGTACTGGTCACTGCAACTGCCGTGCCAGACTGAGCGGCATTACCGTATCCATTGATTTTGTTGGAGATCTTTGTCGACCGAGCTGGTGCGCCGCAACCGCAAGTGCGGACATCCGCATGACTGAATTGTGCTTTGTGCGAAATCATGCACAAATAGGGAATGCTGCAACGCCCTGCCGCGGTCCTGTCGCCGACGCCCGAGCAACTCGGCAAACGCGCGCGTCGCGCCTGGCTGCTGTTTGCGGCGATCGCGCTGGTGATCGTTGCCACGGCGCTCACCGGCGCCGGCCTCTACTCGCGCCGCGCCGAGGTCGCGGCACTGGCGGCGCAAGGCCGCACCGATGCCAATCTGAAGGTTGCGTTGCTGCGCGCCGTGCTGGAAAGCCCGCGGGCGCTGCCGCTGCTCTTGTCCGAGGACCAGCAGGTGCATGACGCCCTGCAGAACAAGGGCGCTGTCACGATCGACGTGCTCAACCGCAAGCTCGAAGGGCTGGTCTCCGGCACCAAGGCTTCGGTGCTTTACGTCACCGGCGTCGACGGGTTTGCGATCGCCTCCAGCAACTGGCGCGAAACAACCAGCTTCGTCGGCAACGACTATGGTTTCCGCGCCTATTTCTCCGGCGCCATGCAATCGAGAACGGCCGAATATTTTGCGCTGGGCAACATCAGCAAGCGCCCGGGCCTCTATATTTCGCGTCGCGTCGGCAATGCGGCGGCACCGCTCGGCGTCGTCGTCGTTAAGATGGAATTCGACCAGCTTGAAGCCGACTGGCATGAGGCCAACCGGCCGGCCTATGTCAGCGACGACCACGGCGTCGTGCTGATCACCAGCGTGCCGTCCTGGCGCTTCATGACCACCGCGCCGCTGACCGGCCCGGTGGCTGCCGCCATCCGGAGCAGCCAGCAATTCGGCAACGCGCCGCTGATCCCCTTGCCGATCACACGCCCCGAGGCATTGAGCCCTGACGTGTCGATGGTGCATGCGATAACACCGGGCGGCAGCGATGCCGAATATCTCAGGCTTTCGACACTGGTCCAATCGACGCCATGGCGGCTCGATTATCTCGTGCCGGTCGAAGCGCCGATCGCGGCTGCGGTGCGTGAGATGCGGCTGCTGGCGCTGGGCGTCGTGGTGCCGTTGCTGGCGCTGGCCGGCTATCTCCTGTGGCGCCGTCAGTCGGCGCAGATGCGCATCGCTGCCGAACAGGCAGCGCGCATCGAGCTTGAGCGCCGCGTCGTCGAGCGTACGCATGACCTCAGCCTGGCGCGCGACCGGCTGCAGGCCGAGATCACCGATCACCGCAGCACCGAAGCCAAGCTGCAGGTCATGCAGCAGGAATTGGTGCAGGCCAACCGTCTTGCTACCCTCGGCCAGGTTGCCGCCGGGGTCGCGCATGAGATCAACCAGCCGGTGGCGACGATCCGCGCCTATGCCGACAATGCGCGTGTGTTCCTGGAGCGCAAGCAGACCGCCTCGGCCGAGGAGAACCTTGGCGCGATTGCCGCGCTGACCGAGCGCATCGGCGGCATCACCGAAGAGTTGAAGGTCTTTGCCCGCAAGGGGCGCACGGCAGCCGAACCGGTCGAATTGCGCGGCGTCATCGAGGGCGCCGTGGTGCTGCTCAGAAGCCGCTTTGCCGGTCGGCTGGACGCACTCGATATCACGCTTCCGCCGGTAACGCTCAAGGTGATGGGCAACCGGCTGCGGCTCGAACAGGTGCTGATCAACCTGTTCCAGAATGCGCTGGAAGCGCTGGACGGGCGCGACGGCGCCAGGGTGCAGGTGTCGGCCCAGGAGACGGCCGACGGCGTGGCGCTTGCCGTCGCCGACAATGGGCCGGGCATTTCGCCTGCCATCCTCAAGTCATTGTTCACGCCGTTCAACACCTCGAAGGAAAAAGGCCTCGGGCTCGGCCTCGTCATCTCGCAGGACATCGTCGCCGACTATGGCGGACGCATCGAGGTGGCGAGCGACCAGGCCGGCACGCGCTTTACCATTCACCTCGCCAGGGCAGCATGATGGACACCGCACCGGTCGTATTGATCGACGACGATAGCGAATTGCGGAGGGCCACGCGGCAGACGCTGGAACTCGCTGGTTTTTCCGTCTCGGCCTTTGCGGTGGCGAACGAGGCGCTGGCCGGGCTCGACGCCAATTTTCCCGGCGTGGTGGTGTCCGACATCCGCATGCCCGGCATTGACGGCCTGCAGCTCTTCGACCGCGTCTTGCAGCTTGATGCCGACATTCCGGTAATCCTGGTCACCGGGCATGGCGACATCGCGGTTGCGGTCAAGGCGATCAAGGATGGCGCCTACGACTTCATCACCAAGCCTTTCGCCGCCGACCGGCTGGCGCAAAGTGTGGCACGGGCGGCGGAAAAGCGCCGGCTGGTGATGGAGAACCGCGCCTTGCGCGAAAGCGCCGAACAGGCGCAGGACGGCCTGCCGCTGATCGGGCAGACGCTGGCGATGGAGCGATTGCGCCGGACGCTGCGGCAAATCGCCGATACCGATGTCGACGTTCTGGTGACCGGCGAGACCGGCTCCGGCAAGGAGGTGGTGGCGAGCCTGCTGCATCGCTGGAGCCGCCGCGCCAGGGGCAATTTCGTGGCGCTGAATTGCGGCGCGCTGCCGGACACGGTCATCGAAAGCGAGCTGTTCGGCCATGAGGCCGGCGCCTTCACCGGCGCACAGAAGAAGCGCATCGGCCGGATCGAGCATTCGAGCGGCGGCACGCTGTTCCTCGACGAGATCGAAAGCATGCCGGCCTCGACCCAGGTGCAGATGCTGCGGGTGCTGGAAATGCGCGAGGTGACGCCGCTCGGCACCAATGAAATCCGGCCGGTCGACCTGCGCGTCGTCGCCGCCGCCAAGGTCGATCTCGGCGACGCCAGCCGGCGCGGCGCCTTCCGCGAGGATCTCTACTACCGGCTCAATGTGGTGACGATCTCGATCCCGCCGCTGCGCGAACGCCGCGACGACGTCGCCCTGCTGTTCTTCTACTTCGCCGAGCGTGCAGCCGGCCGCTTCCGCCGGCAAATGCCAGCCGTGCCTGCCTCAGTGCACCGCCATCTGAGCCAGCACGACTGGCCGGGCAATGTGCGTGAACTCGCGCATTTCGCCGAGCGTTTCGTGCTGGGACTCGAGGAAGCGGCGCAAGCGCCACCTTCCGCCCCGGCGGAGCCGGATGACGCCAGCTCACTGCCGGAACGGCTGGAACGCTATGAAGCCAATGTCATCCGCGAGGCGCTTGGCCGCAATGACGGCGATGTCCGGCGCACGATTGAAGCGCTCGGCATTCCGCGCAAGACCTTCTACGACAAGCTGCAGCGGCACCGCATCGTGCGCAGCGATTTTTCCAGGTAATTCATTTTCCAGGTATTCAGGCGTGTGGACCCGAAAGCAGGGTAGATTTTGTGAACCGGCGCAAAAAAACCGTGGCAAGTCGGCATCAGAAAGTGTTGAAGACCGCATCGGCGGCCTTCGGCACGGCGCGATCCGGTTGCGCTCGGCAGATGTTGATGATTTGTTGCCGGTCAGCGGAGAATGAATGATGCGAGAACCTGTCGGTCAAGATGAATATGGATCGACCAACCCGTTCGATCCGGACGATCTGACGAATTTGAACGCGATCGGCCCGGCCATGGGCGGCGGCAACGACTTCGAGAAATACGCCGTTGCCGTGATCATCGTCTTCGGCGCGCTGATCATTGGCGGGCTGATGGCCGCTTCCATGACCTTTGGTCACCGGAACGGCTTCCTGTTTGCGCTTGGCGGCGCAACCGCGGCCTGGATATCGGGCAATGCGCTGCTCCTCGACCGTCCCCGCATCTACGCGGCGTTCGTCGTGATCGCGGCGCTGATGCTCGTCGGGTCGACGCTTACGCTCGTCCTCTGATCAATCTCTTGTTTTGATCAGTAGCCAATCGCCTCGCCGGATGCGGCGCGGCTGTCGATGGCGCCGTTGTAGCGGGCGCCGCCGCCCTTCTCGATTTCCGCCAGGCTCTTGCCGCCGACAAGAATGCCGGCCGCCTGACCCCAGGTAGAATCCGCGAGATCGAGGTGGTAGCCCATGCCGGCCAGCAGTTTTTCAGTGTCGGGCGACAGGCCGAACGGTTCGACATAGATCGTGTCGGGCAGCCATTGATGGTGGATGCGCGATGCGTCGATCGCCTCCTGGATGTTCATGCCGTGGTCGATGACGTTGACGATGGCTTCCAGCGTGATGGTGATGATGCGCGAGCCGCCGGGGCTGCCGATAACCATGAACGGCTTGCCGTCCTTGGCGACGATGGTCGGGCTCATCGATGACAGCGGCGTCTTCTTCGGCTGGATGGCATTGGCCTCTCCCTGCACGAGACCGTAGAGGTTGGGCACGCCAGGCTTCTGGGTGAAATCATCCATCTCGTTGTTGAGCAGGATGCCGGTGCCGTCGGCGACCACGCCGGCGCCGAACGAACCGTTCAGCGTATAGGTGACCGCGACCGCATTGCCGTCATCGTCGATGATTGAATAGTGCGTCGTTTCCTTCGACTCGCCGAAGCCCTTCGGCATCAAATCCTGCGAGACGCCGGCGCGGAACGGGTCGATCTTGTCGCGGATCTCCTTGGCGTAACCCTTGTCGAGCAGTTTCGAGACCGGATTGTCGACGAAATCGGGATCGCCGAGCGCCGAGTTGCGGTCCACATAGGCGTAGCGCATCGCCTCGACCATGACATGCACGGTCTCGGCCGAGCGGGCGCCGAGATAAGACAGCGGGTAGCCCTCCAGCACGTTGAGGATTTCGCAGATGATGACGCCGCCGGAGCTTGGCGGCGGCGAGGACGTGATCTCATAGCCCCGATAGGTGCAGCTCACCGGTTGCAGCTCGCGTACCTTATATTGCTCGAAGTCTGAGTTGGCCAGAATGCCGCCCTTGGCGCCGCTCGCCTTGACGATGGCGTCGGCGATGGCGCCTTTGTAGAAGGCGTCGGCGCCTTTTTCGGAGATGGCGGCGAGCGAGGCTGCAAGATCGGGCTGGAGGAGACGCTCGCCGGCGCCATAGGGTTTGCCGTCCGGCTTCAGGAAGATGGCGGCGGCGGCAGGGTCCTTCGCCAGCCGTGCGGCATTGCTCGCGAATGAAGCAGCGTCGCCCTGGTCGAGGATGAAGCCATCCTTGGCATAGGCAATTGCCGGCGCCATCAAATCCTGGCGTGGCAGCGTGCCATATTTTTCACGAGCCATCTCGAACCCTGCCACGGAACCCGGTACGCCGACCGCAAGGTAGCCATCAAGGCTGGCGCCCTTCACCGGATTGCCGTCCTTGTCGAGATACATGGTCTTGGTTGCCGCCAGCGGCGCGCGCTCGCGGAAATCGAGGAAGGTCGATTTGCCGTCCTTGAAGCGGATGGTCATGAACCCGCCACCGCCGATATTGCCGGCATTAGGGTAGACGACGGCGAGCGCATAGCCGACGGCGACCGCCGCATCGACGGCATTGCCGCCCTTCTTCAGCACCTCGACGCCGGCTTCCGACGCCAGATGCTGGGCGGTGACGACCATGCCGTGCTCGCCCTTCGCCGGTTGTGGCGAGGCGGCATGGAGCGCGCCGGATGGCGCGAGCGCAATTGCGAGCGAAAGGGTGACGCCAATCAGCGTCCGGCGGGTCAAGGGCATGGCGGTGCTCCAAGTGCGGTGCCTAGAAGAGCTACATGGAGCGGCCGAGTCCATCATCAATATGAGCGAACACATATTGATGTTCGCCTGCCGGCAGAGGCAAGCTGATCTCCCCCCTGTGGTGGAGATTAGCCAATCTCAAACAATCCCGCCTGAACCGCCCACAACCGCCGGCCGTTCCGCCGCGACCTTCGCCCGGTAGCCCGCCGCGCGATATGCGGCGACTGGATCGATGGCGCCGCCTGTGTTCAGCCGCGCCATGGCAAGGATCGGCTCGACATCGGTGCGGTAGGCAGCTTTCAGCGTCTGCGTCGCCATCAGCGCATCATTGCCGTCTTGGAAACCCTCGAGCGCCTTGCGGTCGACCAGCAGCGCCTGCGCATAGGCGCGCTGCACCTCGACCGCCGACAGCATCAGGCTTTCGATCGGATCGGTGACGTTGTGGCTCTGGTCGAGCATGTGGGCGGGATCGAAACCCTCGGCGCCGGACAGCTCGGCATCGACCAGTTCGTTGAAGACCAGGAACAGCCGATAGGGATCGATCGAGCCGGCATCGAGATCGTCGTCGCCATATTTGGAATCGTTGAAGTGGAAGCCGCCGAGTTTCTTGAACTGGATCAGCCGCGACACGATCATCTCGATGTTGACGTTGGGCGCATGGTGGCCGAGGTCGACCAGGCAGTAGGCCTTGTCGCCCAGCTCCTTGGATATGAGGTAGTTGGTGCCCCAGTCCTGCACGACCGTGGAGTAGAAAGCCGGCTCGTACATTTTGTGTTCGGTGAACAGTTTCCAGTCGGCGGGCAGTCCGGCATAGATCTCCTTCATCGCGTCGAGATAGCGCTCGAAGGCTTTGGCGAAATTGACCTGGCCGGGGAAATTCGAGCCGTCGCCGATCCACACTGTTAGCGCCCTGGACCCCAGCGTCTTGCCGATCTCGATGCATTCCAGATTGTGCTCGACCGCCTGGCGGCGCGTGCCGGCATCGGCATGCGACAGCGACCCGAACTTGTAGGACAGTTTTTGGTCCCTGGCATCCGAGAAGGTGTTGGAATTCATGGCGTCGAAGCCGAGGCCGAAGCGCGAGGCCGCCTGCTTCAGCCGGTTCGGATCGGCCTTGTCCCACGGTATATGCAGCGAGACGGTCGGCGTCGCCTGTGTCAGTTGGCTGATGACGGCGCAGTCCTCGATCTTGTCGAAAATGTCGCGCGGCTCGCCGGCGCCGGGAAAGCGGGCAAACCGCGTGCCGCCTGTGCCGACGCCCCAGGACGGAATGGCGACGGCGAATTTCTCGACCTTGTCGCGGATGGCATCGATGGCGATGCCGCGGCGGTCGAGGCGTTCGCCGAGCGACGCGTAGTCGCGCTCGAGGTCGGGTTTGCGCTGGGCGTTGTGGCTGGAGACGAGATCGGCGGCGATGATGGTTTCGGACAAGTGCTATTCCTCCCAATGCGTTCAGTCAGCGCTGCCCTTCATCCGGCCCTTCGGGCCACCTTCTCCCCGTATAGTGACGGGGAGAAGAGAAGCGCTCCGCCCTTAACTCAGCGCGTAAAGCTCTGCGCGTTGCCGGCGTCGACGTTGATGATGTTGCCGGTGGATTTGGCCGACATGTCGGACGCCAGGAAATAGATCGCTTCGGCGATGTCTTCGGGAAACACCGAGCGCTTCAGCATCGAGCGCGAGCGGTAGTGTTCTTCCAGATCGTCGGTCGACATCTTGTAGGCGGCGGCGCGCTGTTCCTTCCACTCGCCGGTCCAGATCTTCGAACCGCGCAGCACGGCGTCCGGATTGACGACGTTGACCCGGATCTGGGCTTCCGCGCCTTCCAGCGCCAGGCAGCGGGCGAGATGGATTTCGGCCGCCTTGGCGGTGCAATAGGCGGCGGCATTGGGTGACGCGGCAAGACCGTTCTTGGAGGCGACGAAGACGACATTGCCGCCGATCTTCTGGGCCCGGAACAGCCGGAAGGCTTCGCGCGAGACCAGGAAATAGCCGGTCGACAATATGTCCATGTTCTTGTTCCACAGCGCCAGCGTCGTCTCCTCGATCGGCGCCGAGGAGGCGAGGCCTGCGTTGGAGACGAGAATATCAATGCCGCCGAACTCGACGGCTGTCTGGGCGAAGCCGGAAATCACCTGCTCCTCCGCGGTGACGTTGATCAGCACCGGCCGGACGAAGTCCTTGCCATAGGCTTTCGCCAGTTCGTCGTTGGCGTTGGCAAGTGCGGTCTCGTCGATATCGGCCAGCACGACGCAGGCGCCTTCGCGCAGCAGGCGATTGGCGGTGGCGCGGCCGATGCCGCCGGCGCCGCCGGTGACCAGCGCGATTTGGCCGGCGAGCGACTTCGGCTTCGGCATGCGCTGCAGCTTCAAATCCTCGAGCAGCCAGTATTCGATGTCGAAGGCCTCCTGCGCCGGCAGGCCGACATAGGACGAAACGGTCGAGGCCCCGCGCATGACATTGATGGCGTTGACGTAGAATTCGCCAGAGATGCGGGCGGTGGCCTTGTCGCCGGCGAAGGTGAACATGCCGACGCCGGGCATCAGGTAGACCACGGCGTTGGGGTCACGGATCGGGGGCGAGTCCGGATGCTTGCAGCTGTCGTAATAGGCCTGGTAGCCGACACGGTACTCAGCAATATCGTCGGCGAGGCGCGCAATCACGGCTTCGACGTCGGGCTTCGCTGGGTCGAACTCGATAACCAGCGGGCGGATTTTTGTGCGCAGGAAATGATCCGGGCATGAGGTACCGAGTGCCGCCAGCGGGCGCAAATCCCTGGAGTTGACGAATTCGAGCACAGCGGCGGAATCGTCGAAATGGCCGAGCTTGTGGCTCTTCTCCGAAATCAGGCCGCGGATCCTCGGCATCAGTCTCGCCGCGATGGCGCGGCGCTCAGCGGCGTCTAGCGATTTGACGACTTCGCCGCCGAAGATGGCGAGACCCTCGGAGCGGCGCTCGAACCATTCGATCGCCTGGTTGATGACCGAGATCGTCGTCTCATAGCACTCCTTGGGTGTGTCGCCCCAGGTGAACAAGCCGTGGCTTTCGAGGATGACGCCCTTGGCCTCGGGGTGTTCGACGCAGAATTTCTCCAGCCAGAGGCCAAGTTCGAAGCCCGGCCGCTTCCACGGCAGCCAGCCGATGGCGTCACCGAAGATCTCCTTGGTCAACGCCTTGGAACCCTTGGCCGCGGCAATCGCGATAATGGCATCGGGATGCATGTGATCGACGAACGGCTTCGGCACATAGGCGTGCAGCGGCGTGTCGATCGAGGCCGCGCGCGGGTTGAGATTGAAGGTGCAGTGGGGAAGATAGCCCACCATCTCGTCCTCATGCGCGACGCCGCGATAAAGGCCTTTCAGCGCCTGCAGTTTGTCCATGTAAAGCGTGGCGAAACCGTCCAGCTTGATCGAGGCGCTGTCGCCGCCCGAGCCCTTGACCCATAGCACTTCGACTTCGGCGCCAGAGAGCGGGTCCTTCTGCCGGATCTTGGACGAGGTGTTGCCGCCGCCATAATTGGTGACACGCTTGTCGGAGCCGAGCGTGTTGGAGCGATAGACCAGAAGCTCAGGCTCGCTCAGCCCCTTGGCTTTAGCATCGTCCCAAAGGTTGGCAAGGCGCGAGCCGGAGCGCTTGTCGAGCATGATTATCCTCCCTGGGACGCAAAAGGCGCGGTCCATTTTGCCGGAAATGTCTACGCAAGCATCTCGGTTGTCAATCATAAACGATCAAGATCGATCATATTGCACTGCACAATGAAATTATATGAGCGGAAATGATTGACACTGGTGGTTTTCTAGTGCCTCATGACCATGCAGGGAGGAACCATGCACGAAAAAGAGCGCCACAGGATCATTCTGTCCGCCGTCCAGGAAAAGCCTGTGGTGACGGTGCAGGAGATGGTCGACCTGACGGACTCCTCCGAGGCGACGATCCGGCGCGATATCGCGGCTCTTCATGTGCAAAAGCGCCTGCGTCGCGTGCGTGGCGGCGCCGAGGCGATCTCGCCACCGCAGTTCATCGGCCTCGCCGGCCGGCCCTTTTCCGTCAACGAAACGCTTAACGCTTCGCAGAAGCGCGCGATTGCGCGCGAAGCGGTGGAGCTGTGCAAGGACGGCGAACCGATCATCATCAATGGCGGCACCACCACCTTCCAGATGGTGCATTTCCTGACCGGACGCCGCATGCCGATCTTCACCAATTCGTTCCCCATCGCCGAGCACCTGCTCAAGCATTCGAAGAACACCGTCATGCTGTCGGGCGGCACCATCTACCGCGAGCAGAACATCATCCTCTCGCCCTTCGACAATGACGTGACGCGTAATTTCTACGCGCGCCGCATGTTCATGGGCGCTCAAGGGCTCGGGCCGCTTGGCCTGATGGAAGGCGACCCGCTGCTGATCCAGGCGGAGCAGAAACTGATCGACCAGGCCGACGAACTGGTGGTGCTGGTCGACTCATCGAAATTCCGCCAGCGCTCGAGCCTGATCCTGTGCGGGCTCAAGCGCATCGCCACCGTCATCACCGATGACGGCATCGAGGATCGCGAAGCCAACATGCTGGAGGCCGCGGGTGTGACGCTGATCGTCGCCCGCAAGTCGGCAAAGGAAGAATCCTCGCTGCAGGCCTGAGGCCAACCGCAGCGACGATGGAATGCAACGCTCAAGGGAGGAAATACGATGAGCTTTCTGAAGAAATTGATGGTGACGGCCGCGTTCTCGGCCGCCATGTTCGTGAATGCCGCCTATGCCGAGAACGTCAAGATCGCGCTGGTGGTGAAGTCGCTCGGCAACGGCTTCTTCGACGCCGCCAACAAGGGCGCCGAAGAGGCGGCCAAGGAACTCGGCGACGTCGACATCATCTACACCGGCCCGACCAAGGCGACCGCCGAAGCGCAGATCGAAGTGGTCAATTCGCTGATCGCGCAGAAGGTCAACGCCATTGCGATTTCGGCCAATGACGCCGACGCGCTGGTGCCGGTGCTGAAGAAGGCCATGGAGCGCGGCATCACCGTCATCTCGTGGGATTCGGGCGTCGCCAAGGAAGGCCGCCAGCTGCATCTCAACCCGTCCGACACCGGCCTGATCGGCGAGACCATCATCAAGCTGGCCGCCGACTATCTGCCGGAAGGCGGCGAAGTCGCCATTCTGTCGGCTTCGTCGACCGCGACCAACCAGAACGCCTGGATCGACGCGGCCAAGAAGATCCTGCCGGAGAAATTCCCCAAGATCAAACTCGTCGCCACCGTCTACGGCGATGACGATTCGGCCAAGAGCACCGACGAAGCCAAGGGCCTGCTGAAATCCTATCCGAACCTCAAGGCGATCATCGCTCCGACCACCGTCGGCGTCGTTGCCGCTGCCCAGGTCGTCACCGACGCGAACCTGATCGGCAAGGTCAATGTCACCGGTCTCGCGCTGCCGTCGGAGTTCAAGAAGTTCATCGACAACGGTTCCAGCCAGGCGGTTGCCCTCTGGAATCCGATCGACCTCGGCTACTCCGCCGTCTACCTCGCTCATGATCTGGCGGTGAAGAAGGAAGAGGCAAAGCCGGGCGCAACGCTGTCGATCGGCCGCGTCGGCAAGGTCACGCTCGATGACAGCAACTCGGCTGCGATGGCTCCGCCCTTCCAGTTCGACAAGTCCAACATCGAAAAGTTCTCCAAGATCTATTGATCTCGGACGTCTCGGACCAAGCGCGGCGGGACCAAAATCCCGCCACGACTTTAAACGGACCTTGTTTCAGGGCTTGATACGGATATGGACACGACAGCCCAGCACGGCATTGCGAAGGAGGAGCCCACGGGTCCTGCCCCGCGCCTGACGCTGTCCGGCGTCTCCAAAAGCTTTCCCGGCGTGCGCGCGCTGCACAATGTCAGCCTGTCGCTTTACCCCGGCCAGGTTACGGCGCTGATCGGTGAAAACGGCGCCGGCAAGTCGACGCTGGTCAAGATCATGACCGGCATCTACCAGCCGGACGCCGGCACGATCAGCATTGACGGCCAGGCCGTCACCCTGCCCAGCGCGCATGCCGCCTTCGGCCACGGCGTCACTGCCATTCATCAGGAAACCGTGCTGTTCGACGATCTGAGCGTCGCCGAAAACATTTTTCTCGGCCATGCGCCGCGCACGCGGCTAGGCACCATCGACTGGCGCACCATGCGAAAACACGCGCGCGAAGTGCTCGACACCATGCATGCCGGCCATATCGACGCCGATGCGCGGCTGAAAGACCTCGGCATCGCCAACAAGCATCTGGTAGCGGTTGCTCGCGCGATGTCGATCGATGCGCAGATCGTCATCATGGATGAGCCGACCGCAGCCCTTTCGATGAAGGAGATCGAGGAGCTTTTCCTGCTGATCGAATTCCTCAAGGAGGAAGGCAAGGCGATCCTGTTCATCAGCCACAAGTTCGACGAGATCTATCGGATCGCCGATCGCTACACCGTGTTCCGCGACGGCGAGATGGTTGGCGAGGGCCTTATCAAGGATACCGGCCAGAGCCAGATCGTGCGCATGATGGTCGGCCGCTCGGTCGATCACATCTTTCCGCAACGCAAGGCCGAGATCGGCGCGCCGGTGCTGTCGGTCGCTGGCCTTTCGCACCCGACCGAATTCAACGACATCGGCTTCGAACTGCACAAGGGCGAGATCCTCGGTTTCTACGGCCTTGTCGGCGCCGGGCGGTCAGAGGTGATGCAGGCGATATCGGGCATCACCCGCATATCGGGTGGAACGATCACGCTGGAAGGCAAGACGATCACGCCGAAATCGGCGGCGGATTCCATCGAAGCCGGCATCGTCTATGTGCCGGAAGAGCGCGGCAAGCAGGGCGTGGTGATCGGCCTGCCGATCTTCCAGAATGTCTCGCTGCCTTCGCTGAAGCGCACCTCCAAATCCGGCCTGCTGCGATTGTCGGAAGAATTCGCGCTCGCCCGCTCCTACACCGAGCGGCTTGACCTCAGGGCCTCCTCGCTCAGCCAGGATGTCGGCACGCTGTCGGGCGGCAACCAACAGAAGATCGTCATCGCCAAATGGCTGGCGACGGCGCCCAAGGTGATCATCCTGGATGAGCCGACCAAGGGCATCGACATCGGCTCCAAGGCCGCCGTGCACGGCTTCATGGCCGAGCTCGTCGCGCAGGGCCTGTCGGTGATCATGGTGTCGTCGGAACTGCCGGAGATTCTGGGCATGTCCGACCGCGTCGTCGTCATGCGCGAAGGGCTGGTTGCGGCGGTCTACGATAATAAGGGGCTGGACGCCGAAACGCTGGTCCGGACGGCAGCGGGGATCGCGGCATGAAGGCTCTCCTTAAATACCGCGAGATCTGGCTGGCAGCGGCGATCGTCGTTTTGATTGTTCTGATCTCGACGCGTTTCCCGGCCTTTGCCGACCCCGGCAATCTCGCCCAGGTGTTCAACGACACCTCGATCCTGATGATCCTGGCGCTGGGACAGATGGTCGTCATCCTGACCCGCTCGATCGACCTGTCGATGGCCTCCAACCTGTGCTTCACCGGCATGGTGGTGGCGATGCTGAACGCCGCGCATCCGGCGATCCCTATCCCGCTGCTGATCGTCATTGCGCTGGCCGTCGGACTGGTGCTCGGCGCCATCAACGGCCTGCTGGTGTGGCGGCTGAACATACCTTCGATCGTGGTGACATTGGGCACGCTCACCATCTATCGCGGCGCCACCTTCGTCCTGTCCGGCGGCGCATGGGTCAATGCCGACAAGATGAGCCCTGAGTTCATCGGCTTCCAGCGCGCAGCTTTCCTGGGCATTCCGGTTCTGTCCTGGATCGCCATACTGGTCATCGCGCTGTTCTTCGTGGTGATGACGCGAACCGCGCTTGGCCGTTCGATCTATGCCATCGGCGTCAACCCGACGGCGTCGGTCTATGCCGGCATCGATGTCGGCCGAACCAAATTCATCGTCTTCTGCATTTCCGGCATGGTCGGCGGGCTCGCCGGTTATCTCTGGATTTCGCGTTATGTCATCGCCTCGGTCGAGGTCGCCAATGGCTATGAACTCAATATCATCGCCGCCTGCGTCATCGGCGGCATTTCGATTGCCGGCGGCATCGGCTCGGTCGGGGGCGCGGTGTTAGGGGCGCTGTTCCTCGGCATCATTTCCAACGCGCTGCCCGTCATCAACATCTCGCCCTTCTGGCAGATGGCGATTTCAGGCAGCGCCATCATCCTGGCCGTCGTGCTCAACGCGCGTGGCGAACGTCAGCAGGGGCGGATTATCCTGAGGAAAGCGGAAGCGGCATGACCGACACCCCCGCCCCGCGCCACATTCCCGACCGACTCGACAAGCCGCTCTCCTCGGCGATCTTTTCCTGGGAGGCGCTGCTGGTCGTCGTGGCGGTCGCCATCTTCGCCATCAACAGTTTCGCCTCGCCCTATTTCCTCGACGCCTACTCCCTGTCGGATCTGACTTTCAATTTCACCGAGAAAGGCCTGATCGCCTTCGCGATGGCGCTGCTGATCATTTCGGGCGAGATCGACCTGTCGGTCGCCGCCATCATCGCGCTCGCCTCGACCATGATGGGCATGGCTGTGCAGGCCGGCGCCGACACGCCGGTGCTGGTGGCTATCGGCATCGTCGTCGGGCTCGGTTGCGGCGCCTTCAACGGGCTCCTGGTGACAAGGCTCGGCCTGCCCTCCATCGTCGTCACCATCGGCACGATGAGCCTGTTTCGCGGCATCGCCTTCATCATCCTGGGCGATCAGGCCTACAAAGGCTATCCCGAGAGTTTTGCTTTCTTGGGCCAGGGTTACGTCTGGTGGGTGGTGTCGTTCGAACTGGTGCTCTTCCTCATCGCGGCCGTCGCCTACTGGTTCCTGCTGCATCGCACCAGCTTCGGCCGCCGTGTCTTTGCCACCGGCAACAATCCGGTCGCGGCACAGTTTTCCGGCGTTCGCGTCGGCCGCATCAAATTCATCCTGTTTTGCCTGACCGGGCTGATGGCCGGCATCGCCTCGGTGCTGATCACCTCGCGGCTCGGCTCGACGCGGCCGTCGATCGCGCAGGGCTATGAGCTAGAGGTCATCACCATGGTGGTGCTGGGCGGCGTCAGCATTCTGGGCGGCTCCGGCAGCATTGTTGGCGTCGTGCTCGCCGCCTTCATCATGGGGCTGGTGACCTTCGGGCTCGGCCTGCTGAACGTGCCCGGCATCGTCATGTCGATCTTCATCGGCCTGCTCTTGATCGTCGTCATCGCGCTGCCGATCGTCTGGCGGCGGCTGCGGTACAGCTGATGCCTGAGAAATACGCCTTCAAGATGCAGCTCAAACCCGGCATGAAAGCCGAGTACAAAAAGCGCCACGATGAGATCTGGCCGGAGCTGGCGGCGCTGCTGAGACAGGCCGGCGTCTCCGATTATTCGATCCATCTCGATGAAGACACCAACATCCTGTTCGGCGTGCTGTGGCGGCGGGCCGACCATGGCATGGCCGACCTGCCGAAGCACCCGGTGATGCAGCGCTGGTGGGCGCACATGGCCGACATCATGGAGACCAGGCCGGACAACCAACCGGTGGCCATCCCCCTGGAAACAATGTTCCATATGGCATGAGTGCGCTGCGCCACATCGCCGTCATCGACATCGGCAAGACCAACGCCAAGGTGGCGCTGGTCGATCTCGTCACGCTGAGCGAGGTGGGGTTGCGCCGCATGGCGAACGCGCCGCTGCGACAAGCGCCCTATCCGCATCACGATGTCGAGGCGCTGTGGACGTTTATCCTCAACAGCCTTGCCAGCCTCGACCGCGAACAGCGTATCGACGCGATTTCGATCACCACGCATGGTGCGACCGGCGTGCTGGTCGACGCCGCGGGCGAACTGGTGCTGCCTGTCCTCGACTATGAGTTCGACGGCCCCGACAGGCTGGCTACAGAGTATAGTGCGATCCGTCCGCCCTTCATTGAGACCGGGACGCCGCGCCTGCCGCTCGGCCTCAATCTCGGTGCGCAATTCTTCTGGCTTGAGAAGCGCTTTCCCACCGAATTCGCCAGGGCCGCCGCGATGCTGATGTATCCGCAATACTGGGCGCTGCGCCTGACCGGCGTTGCCGCCAACGAGGTGACCTCGCTCGGCTGCCACACCGATCTGTGGAGCCCTTGGGAGGCGGACTTTTCCTCGATGGTCGACAGGCTGGATTGGCGCAGGCTGATGGCGCCGGTGCGGCCGGCCAGGGACCAGCTCGGCCCGATCCTGCCTCCGCTTGCCGCGCGCACCGGGCTCGATCCGCAGACGCCGGTATTCTGTGGCCTGCACGATTCCAACGCCTCGCTATTGCCGCATCTTCTGTCCGACGAGCCGCCCTTCTCGGTCGTCTCGACCGGCACCTGGGTGGTATCGATGGCGGTCGGCGGCAGAGAGATTGCGCTCGATGCTGCGCGCGACACGCTGGTCAATGTCAGCGCGCTTGGCGCTCCCGTCCCCTCGGCGCGGTTCATGGGTGGCCGCGAGTTTTCCCAGCTGACCAAGGACAAGCCGCAGGACTGCAGCGGCAGCGAGGTGCTGGCCGTTCTGACAAAAAAGATGCTGCTTTTGCCTTCTACCCAGCAGGGATCAGGACCGTTCCCGCACCATGCCGCGGCATGGCTTGATGCCGACGGCATCAGCAAAGGCGAGCGGTTCGCCGCCATCTCCTTCTATCTGGCGCTGATGACGGCGACCTGCCTCGAGCTGATCGGCGCCGACGGCCCGACCACCGTGGAAGGACCGTTTGCCCGCAACCGGCTCTTTGTCGGCATGCTGGCGGCAGCGACCGCGCGAATCGTCATCGCCTCCGAGGCCGCCACCGGCACCAGCATCGGCGCGGCGCTGCTGGCAACGGATCAGTCCGTGCCACACGGCAAGGGCGAGAGAACTGAACCGCAGACCGACCCGGTCTGGGCGGCCTATGTCACCGCGTGGCGCGCGGCAGTCGGCGCGCAAGGCTGATCACAAAATCCGCTTGCCAAAGGCCGACATGACGAAGTTGACGGCGTCGGCGCCAATCCGCGGCTCCAGACCGGCGGTCAGCCCGGAAACATCCATCGACAGCAGGCCGCCGGAGAGCGCGATCGCCTCCATCGCCTGATGTGTCTCGCGCACCGTCAGCCCGCCCGAGCCCGCAGCCCAACCAGCAAATTCGGTCGCCGTCGGCGAATAGCTGACGTGAAAGCCCTGCGTGCCCGACGTCGCGATGCGGATCGCGTCATGCATGAGGTCGCGCATGCCCATGGCGTCGATATCGGTCATGGTGAAGGCCGAGACGCGCGAATCCTTGAGCACCCTCGCCTCGGCAGGATCGGCGTGACGCAGGCCGACGATGACGACATTTTCCGGCGACAGCTGCGGCTGCAGCGCGCCGGGCTTGTGATCGAGACCGAGCGCGCGGGCCAGCACCGAGACTTCAGGCATGTCTTCGGCCTCCTCGTCCTCGGGCATCAGGGCGGCGATGGAATCGATCCAGATCAAGCCGAAGGAATGCGTCGCGCGCGCCGTTGCGGTCAGCGCCTTGTGGGCGATACGGCGATCGGCGCCGGCAGCGAGCCGGATCAAACCCGAGGGCGGCCGCTCGACGTCGGCGAGTTCGACCACGTCGAAATTCATTGCCTCCAGCCGCGCGCCGGTTCCCTCGCGGGCGATAATCCCGCCGGCTTCCGGTTCGGCCGAGATCGACACCATCTTGCGGCCGGAGAAATCCGCGACGTCGTGCATCGGCGCCTTCTCGACATATTCCGAGGTCATCGCCAGAAGCATGGCGCCATAATTCATGCGGAAGGCGACGCGGTCGCCGACGGTGGGTCGCGGATCGGCATCCTGCACATCGAGCAGCAGATGGTCGCTGGAAGCGCCGAGCACCCTCACCCCTTTGGCGATCGGCGTCAGCCCTTCCACCAGCACGTCCTCGCGGCCTATATTGGCGATGGCGCGCAGCCGGTCGCCCTCGTCGGCGAAGACCGGCTGGTTGCCGAAGGCGTCGTAGCCGGACGTGCCGATCGGCCGCGACGGCTTGAGCTTGACCTCGATAACGTCGCTGGTCAGCCGGCAGGCATCGGGTTCGAGTTCCGGCCATGGCACGTCTCGGAAAGTTTCGACGCCACCTTGCAGGATCGCCTCGCCCACGCGCAGATTGTTGATGCCGACCGGCAGCTTGCCTTCGAGCAGCAGCGTCAGCGATGACGAGGCGCCGCCGGAAATGAAGTCGAGGCTTTTGCCGGACAGGCGCTCGGTCTTGTAGGCATGGGCGACGAGCTGGCCAAGGTTCTCCGGCGTCGGCATTATGGCGCCGAAGCAGCCGAGATTGGTGCCGATGCCGGCGATGCGCACGCCCTTGAATTCCAGGATCTGCTCGACAGTGGGGATCAGGTCGCTTGGCCAGATGCCTTCGCGGAGATCGCCGAGATCGATCATCAGCATGATGTCGTGGACGCGGCCCATGCGCTCGGCAATGCGCGATATCTCGCGGATGGTGGTCAGTTCCGACTGCAGGCTGATGTCGACGGTGCGCACGACCTCCTCGACGCGCGCCATGGGCGGGCTGCGCAGCAGCATGACCGGCGCATTGATGCCGCTGTCGCGCAGCCGGCGGATGTTTTCGAAGCGCGATTCCGCGATGCCGGCAACACCGCCGCGCAGCATGGCCCGCGCCACCTGCGGCATGCCGCATGTGCCCTTGGTGACACCGAATATCTTGATATCAGACAATGCGCAGCGTTCGACGATGGTGCGGGCGTTGCGCTCGATGCGGCCAAGGTCGATAGCGACTTGCGGTCCCGACATTTCGTCACTCAGGGTTTGTAGAATCTGTCAGCCAGATGCATCTTCCAGACCGTCGTACGATTTTGTCAAACTTTGCGCAGTGACGGCCTCAATGTTGGAAACCAGAGCAATTGTATGTGGGCACGTCTTTCGATCGGAGAGGCCGGTGACGCTGGTCGTTCATCATTTCGATGGTGAGTGGCAACTGACCTGCGGCGAACATGATCATCCCGCGGACTGTGGAGATTTCGAAGTTATCGGTCTCGGCCATTTGACCGCCAGGCAGGAAAACTTGGCACAGATTGGCCAGCTTGAGCGCGGATGGCTTGCCGAATGGGTGCACGGCGAATGGACTCGATGCCAACACGACGACTAGAGCTCCCTCAGTTCCCGTAGACCAGCCCTTGCGGGTCGATCTCCGGCTTGCGGCCGGCGACGAGGTCGGCCAGGAACTTGCCCGAGCCGCAGGCCATGGTCCAGCCGACATGGCCGTGGCCGGTGTCGAGGTAAAGGTTCTTGTATTTCGCCTTGCCGATGACCGGCACCGAGTTGGGCATCATCGGCCGCAGACCTGCCCACAACAGCGCCTTCTTCTCGTCGAAAGCGCCAGGGAAAAGGTCTTTGCCGGTGCTCAGCATAGACTTGAAGTCGCTGGGCTTGAAGCTGCGGTCGAAGCCGGTGAACTCGGCTGTCGAGGACATGCGCAGGCGGTTTCCGAGCCTGGAGTAACCAACCAGCCGGTCCTCGTCGGCGCCGCCCATGGTCGGTCCCTTGCTCTCGTCCTCCAGCGGGATGGTCGCGCTATAGCCTTTAACCGGATAGACGGGCAGATCGATACCGTAGCGGCGGCCGATCAGGCCGCTCTCGGGGCCCATGGCGATGACGACGGCGTCGCCCGTCACCGGGCCGGCCGACGTCATGACCGCACGCACCCAGTCGCCCTCTATGTCGAGCCCCTCGACCGTGGTGTCGAACAGGAATCTGACGCCGAGCTTTTCGGCGGCATAGGCGGCCAGCCCATCGACGAATATCCTGGAATCGCCGGTCTGGTCGATTGGCGAATAAACGCCGCCGGCGATCTTTTCCTTCACTCCGGCGAGCCCGGGCTCAAGTTCGACCAGCCGGTCGCGGCCGACGATCTCGATCGGCAGGCCATGCTTTGCCAGAAACTGGTAGTTGTCGGTGCCGGTGTCGAGACTGTGCTGCGAGCGGAAGAAATAAAGAATGCCCTTCTTGCGCTCGTCATAGTGGATGCCGGTGGCGTCGGAGAGCGCGTTGATGCAGTCGCGCGAATAGAGCGCCAGGCGCAGTTTGACCTGGCTGTTGGCGCGCAGCCGGGCCACGGTGCACTGGCGCAGGAAACGCAGGCTCCAGGCGAGGAAATAAGGATCGAAGCGCAGCCTGACCTTGATGCCGAGATCATGGTTCCAGAGCGCGCGCAGGAAGGTCTTCAGCGCCGCTGGCGAGGCCCAGGCGGTGGCGTCGCCCGGCGACACCAGACCGGCATTGGACTGGCTGGTGCCGCGCGCCGGCGCCGGATGGCGCTCGATAACGGTGACCTCATGGCCGTCGGCGGCCAGATAATACGCGGCCGCGGTGCCGACAACACCGGCTCCAAGCACCGTTATCTTCATGCCACCCCCTCTTCGCGGCACAGCGCCTCCACGCCGCACCGCCATTGCTTCAATAGCGCTTCGCCGCGCGCCTTGCGAGCCCTCGGAAGTGCCCGGCTCAGCCCCGCGCGGAGTTCTTGCCGGTGAGGATACGCTCCCAGGCGAGTGCATCGGCGACGATCTGGTCGAGGTCGTCGCGTTGCGGGGTCCAGCCGAGTTCGGCGCGTGCAAGGTCCGAATTGGCAACCACGGCGGCGGCGTCGCCGGGGCGCCGGTCGCCCATCTTGACCTCGAAATCCCGGCCGAAGGCGCGCCGCACGCTGTCGATGACCTCGAGCACCGAATAGCCGTGGCTGTAGCCGCAATTGGCGACGAGGCTGCCGCCGCCGGCGCGCAGGCGCTGCAGCGCCAGCCGGTGCGCCGCAGCCAGGTCGCTGACATGGATATAATCGCGCATGCAGGTGCCGTCCGGCGTCGGATAATCGGTGCCGAACACCTGCATGAAGGGGCGTTTGCCGAGCGCGGTCTCGCAGGCGACCTTGATCAGATGCGTGGCGCCAGGCGTCGACTGCCCCGTCCGGCCCCTGGGATCGGCGCCGGCGACGTTGAAGTAGCGCAGCGCCGTGTAGCGCAAGGGATGCGCAAGCGCTGCATCGCGCAGCATCCATTCGCTCATTAGCTTGGACAGGCCGTAGGGCGATTCCGGCGCCAGGCGGGCATCCTCACGCACCGGCTCCAGGCCGGCGCCGCCATAGACGGCGGCGGTCGAGGAGAAGATGAAATGCGGCACGCCCTCGCGCACGGCGGTTTCGATCAGCGTGCGGGTCTTGGAGGTGTTGTTCTCGTAATAGGCGAGCGGATCGGCAACCGATTCCGGCACCACGATGGAACCGGCGAAGTGGATGATCGCGTCGACCTTGTTATCCCGGATGATCTGGCCGACCAATTCCCTATCGGCGACATCGCCGACGACCAGCTTGGCCTCCGGCGCCACCGCCCATTCGAAGCCCGTGGAAAGGCGGTCGAGAACGACGACGCTCTCGCCGGCATCCAGCAGTTCCCAGACCATGTGGCTGCCGATATAACCGGCGCCGCCCGTTACCAAAACCGTCATCCGTGTCCTCTTTTACTCATGATTTATCGGAAACTGTCTCAATCACCGCCTTACTGGAAAGCCTGCGGCAAGGCCATTAGAAACGCCTGAATGTTAGATCCGTAACAGTCTCACCGGCCTGTGGCATCGTACGGAAACAAAATTGATCCACATCAAGGGAATAGGCCACGATCCGGGGTCGTTAGGAACAGGCTTGGGGCGTGGCATTTTGACCAAAACGGCCCGGTGGACGACGAATGGGCCAACGATTATGATCCCGCGCAAAACTGGGAAGGCGACATGAACTATCAGCGGTTCTTCGAGGAAGCGATCGACCAGCTCCACGCCGAGCGGCGCTACCGGGTTTTCGCCGATCTCGAGCGCATTGTCGGCAAGTTTCCGCGCGCTATCTGGCGTTCCAACGGCCGCGCCGAGGAAATCACCGTCTGGTGCTCCAACGACTATCTCGGCATGGGCCAGAACCCCGATGTCATCGCCGCTTTCCAGAACGCGGCCGGCAAGATGGGTTCGGGCGCCGGCGGCACCCGCAACATTTCCGGCACCTCGAACCCGTTGGTCGAGCTCGAGCTGGAACTGGCCGACCTGCACGACAAGGAAGCGGCGCTGGTCTTCACCTCCGGCTTCGTCTCCAACGAAGCGTCGATCTCGACCATTGCGCGGCTTTTGCCCAACTGCCTGATCATTTCGGACGAGCTCAACCATGCCTCGATGATCGAAGGCGTGCGGCGCTCGGGCGCCGAAAAGAAGATCTTCCGTCACAACGACGTCGCGCATCTCGAAAGCCTGCTACAGGCGGCGGGCCGCGAACGCGCCAAGCTGATCGTGTTCGAGAGCGTCTATTCGATGGACGGCGACATTGCGCCAATCAAGCAGATCGTCGAACTGGCCGAACGCTACAACGCCATGACCTATATTGACGAGGTCCATGCCGTCGGCATGTACGGACCGCGCGGCGGCGGCATCACCGAGCGCGAGGGGCTTGCCGACCGCATCGATATCATCGAAGGCACGTTGGCCAAGGCGTTCGGCACGCTGGGCGGCTATATCGCCGGCAACAGCGCCATCATCGACGCGGTGCGCTCCTATGCGCCGGGCTTCATCTTCACCACGGCGCTGCCGCCGGCCGTCGCCGCCGCCGCCACCACGTCCATCCGCCACCTCAAGCGGTCGCAAGCCGAGCGCGATGCGCAACAGCGCCAGGCGTCGCGGACCAAGGAGGTTCTGTCTGCAGCCGGCCTGCCGGTGATGGAATCGCCGACACACATCGTGCCGGTGCTGGTCGGTGACCCCGAACTCTGCAAGATGGCCAGCGACCGTCTGCTCGGCGTGCACGGCATCTACATCCAGCCGATCAACTATCCGACCGTGCCGCGCGGCACCGAGCGGCTGCGCATCACGCCGACGCCGTTCCATACCGATGCGCTGATTGCGGGACTGCAGGACGCGCTGGTCGAGACATGGGATGCGCTGGGCATTCCCTATGGCTCCGCAGGGCGGCCCACTGTCACCAAGAGCGACCGGATTGTGCCGCTGCTGGTGCCGAAGTCGGGCGGCTGAAGCCGCCGCCCATTTAACCTCAAACCGTCCTCATCCATCCCGCCAGCCGGTGTGCCGCTTCCTCGAGCTGGTCGAGGCGGCGGTGGAAGCACAGGCGCAAAAACGCCTCTCCGCCAGGGCCGAAGGCGGTGCCCGGCGCGAGGCCGACATTGGCCTTGTCGACAATGTCGAAAGCGGCCCGGCGCGGATCGGTGATGCCGTCTACCGTGAAGAACAAATAGAACGCGCCTTGCGGCACGGTGAAGCGCGCTTTGCCGGTTGCGCCGAGAATATCGCAGACCAGGTCGCGCGCTTTCCTGGCGCGCTCCACCTGCTCGACGATGAAGGCATCACCGTGGTCCAGCGCCGCGACGGCGCCGCGCTGCATGAACTGGGCGACGCCTGAGGTCGAATACTGGATCAGGTTCTCGAACACCTGCTGCAGCTCGGGATGGGTCTTGATCCAGCCGACGCGCCAGCCGGTCATCGCCCAGTTCTTGGAAAAGGAGTTGACGAACAGGATGCGGTCTTCCGCGGTCGAAATGTCGAGGAAGGACGGCGCACGGCCGTGGCCGTAGTGGAACAGCGAATAGATCTCGTCGGCGATGATCCACAGGCCCTTTTGGCGGGCGAGATTCAGGATCGCCTGCAGTGTTTCCTTATCGGCCGTCCAGCCGGTGGGGTTCGATGGCGTGTTGACGAACAGCGCCTTGGTGCGCGGCGTCACCGCAGCCGCAATCTTGTCGACATCGCAGGACCAGCCATTGCCCGACTGGTCGAGCGTGACCGCAACCGGGGTAGCGCCGGAAATACCGGCGGCGGCGGCGAAATTCGGCCAGGCCGGGGAGAGATAGACCACCTCGTCGCCGCTGCCGGCGACCGCGGCTAATGCCAACTGAATGGCATGCATGCCGGAACCGGTTGCGATGAATTCCTCTTCGGCGAAGCTCTTGCCGAAATGCCTGGCATAGTAGCGGGAAAGCGCTTGCCTCAGCTCCGGAATGCCTTTCTGCCAGGTATAGAAGGTCTCGCCATTGGCGAGCCCCTTGGCGGCGGCTTCCGAAATGAAGGCAGGCGTCGGCAAATCGCCTTCACCGGCCCAGAGCGGGATCATGCCCTCGCGCGTACGGCCGTAATTGACGACGGCGACAATGCCGCTTTCGGGGGCGGCCACCGCTTCGGCGCGCAAGCTATCGATCAGGGTCATGACAGGTCCGTTTTGATGTCTGCTTTGATGCATGTCGTTATCCCAGAACCGCTGCACACTTCTGGGCGACATGCATTGGCGGATGGTCTTAGCAGATGCGGCAACAGAAAACCCCGGCCGCGAACGACCGGGGTTTTGGTCCAGAAATCGAACCTTGGGCTATTTCCTGGCGAGGAGATCGCGAATTTCAGTGAGCAGTGCGACGTCAGCCGGCGGCGGAGCGGCCGGGGCGGCGGGCTTCTCGCGCTCAAGCCGCTTGCGCAGGTTGTTCACCGCCTTGACCATCAGGAAGATGATGAAGGCGAGGATGAGGAAGTTTAGCGTCGCGGTGATGAAGCTGCCATAGGCAAGGACCGCGCCTTGCCCCTTGGCCGCGTCCAAAGTCGGAGCGTTGACGGCCGAGGAAAGTCCCAGGAAGTAGTTGTTGAAATCCAGTCCGCCGAAGATCGCGCCGACGATCGGCATGATGACGTCGTCGACCAGCGAAGTGACGATCTTGCCGAAGGCGGCGCCGATGATGACACCGACGGCCAAGTCCATCACATTGCCCTTGGAAATGAATTCCTGAAATTCTTTCAGCATTCGACCCTCCTTGTCATGACGACCGCGCTGCCGCCGTCCCTCCGGCGTCGGCCCGTGCGCACCATAACAAAAACCTGCGGTTGCAACAGAAGCAAAAGCTGGAAAACACCGCTTTCTCCTTACCTTGGTTCACGGTTCGACAGGGCGGCGTCGCGACCATGCGCCGAAAGCCGCGATGGACTTGACCTTGGAGCTGTGATTGCCTCTGGGAAGGCCGTGAAAGCTGGCCGAGGAGGACTTTCGGGCCGTGCAGGGCTGGTTCATCGTCATCATTGCCGTCGCCTATGTGACGCTGCTGTTCGTCATCGCCAGCCTCGGCGACCGGCGTTCAACGGCGTTGGGACCCGGCCGCGCCCGGCCCTTCATCTATGCGCTCAGCCTCGCCATCTACTGCACCTCATGGACCTTCTTCGGCTCGGTCGGGCTGTCCTCCGAGCGCGGCCTCGAATTTCTCGGCATCTATACCGGCCCGGTGCTGGTGTTCGTGTTCGGCTTTCCGCTCCTCAACCGCATCGTGCGGCTGGCCAAGAGCGAGAAGATCACCTCGATCGCCGACTTCCTCGGCGCCCGCTACGGCAAGAGCTTTGCCGTCTCGGCGATCGCCACGCTGATCGCCACCATCGGTGCGGTGCCCTATATCGCACTGCAATTGAAGGCGATCTCCGGTTCGGTCGGCCTGATGGTCGAGCATTATACGGGATCGCCGCCCTCCTTCGATCCCTTCGTCAGCGACATCTCGCTGGTGGTGGCCATGCTCTTGGCGCTGTTTGCGGTGCTGTTCGGCACCCGCCATGCCGACGCCACCGAGCACCAGGACGGGCTGGTGCTGGCGGTGGCGGTCGAAACCGTGGTCAAGCTCGCCGCCTTCCTGGCGATCGGCCTGATGGTCACCTTCCTGATCTTCGGCGGCCCGGGCGACATGATCGACAAGCTGGCCGAAAACAGCCAGGTGCGGCAAGCGATGGGCTACAACACCTCGCTCGCCACCTGGCTGGTGCTGACTTGCCTGAGCGGCTTTGCCATCATCATGCTGCCGCGCCAGTTCTACGTCACCATCGTCGAGAACCGCGGCGAGGCCGAACTGCGCACCGCGACCTGGGTGTTTCCGCTCTATCTCGTGGCGATAAACCTGTTCGTGCTGCCGATCGCCTTCGCCGGCCTGGCGCTGGTCGGCACCAAAACCACCAGTGACCTCTATGTGCTGGCGCTGCCCTTGTTCGGCGGCCATGACTTCCTCGCCATGGCCGCCTTCATCGGTGGGCTATCGGCGGCGACCGCCATGGTGATCGTCGAAAGCGTGGCGCTGTCGATCATGATCTCCAACGACCTCGTCATCCCGCTGTTCGTGCGCCGCCTGCTCAAGACCACGACCTCTGAGAATGAGGATTGGTCGACGCTGATCCTCAACGTGCGGCGCGGCGCCATCTTCATCCTGTTGTTCATTGCCTTCCTCTACTACCGCGAAAGCACCAACTCGGCGCGGCTGTCGTCGATCGGCCTGATGTCGTTCGCGGCAATCGCCCAATTCGCGCCGGCGCTGATCGGCGGGCTGATCTGGCGCGGCGCCAATGGCCGCGGCGCGGCCCTTGGCATGGTCGCCGGCATCCTCGTCTGGGGCTATACGCTGCTTTTGCCGTCGCTCTCGGCAGCCGACGCGGACATCGTCGTGCAGGGGTTGTTCGGTTTCGAGGCGCTGCGGCCGCAGGCTCTGTTCGGCACCGTCGCCGAACCGTTGAACCACGGCGTGCTCTGGAGCCTGTCGGTCAACACGCTGTTCTTCGTGCTCGGCTCGCTGTCGCGCGCGTCAGTGCCGCTGGAGCGGATCCAGGCGTCGATCTTCGTGCCGCGCGAATCCGGCCCGATGCCCAGCCTGCGCCGCTTCCGCACCGCCATCACCGTCAACGTGCTGAAGGACACCATCTCGCGCTACCTCGGCGTCGAGCGCACCGAGCGCTCCTTCCAATCCTTCGAGAAAAGCAATGGCGTCTCGCTGCACGGCAATGAGCAGGCCAGCATGGATGTCATCCGCTTTTCCGAGCAGTTGCTGGCGAGCGCGGTCGGCTCGTCTTCGGCGCGGCTGATCCTGTCGCTGCTGTTTCGCCGCAACGACCGCGAGTCCAAGGACGCCTTTCGCCTGCTCGACGACGCCACCGAAGCGCTGCAGCACAATCGCGACCTGCTGCAGATCGCGCTCGACCAGATGGAGCAGGGCATCACCGTATTCGACCGCGATTTTCGTCTGATCTGCTGGAACAGACAATATCGCGCGCTGTTCGACCTGCCCGACGAGATGGGCCAGGTCGGCGTCTCGCTCGACCGCATCCTGCGCCACCTCGCCGAGCGCGGCGATATTCCGGCCGACCAGCGCGTGGCGATGCTCAACCGGCTGACCAGCTTCGTCAGCCCATGGCAGATGGAGTTGAAGACCAGTGGCCGTATCCTCGAACTGCGCTCCAACCCGATGCCGGACGGCGGAATCGTCGCCACCTATGCCGACATATCAGGACGCGTCGAACAGGATTTGGCGCTGAAGCGGGCCAATGAATCGCTGGAGCAGCGGGTCAAGACGCGGACCATCGAACTGACTAGGGTTAACGAGGAGTTGACCCGGGTCAATGAGGAGCTGGCGCAGGCGCAGATGCTGGCCGAGGAGGCCAATCTGGGCAAGACGCGCTTCCTCGCCGCCGCTGGCCACGACATCCTGCAGCCGCTGAACGCCGCCCGTCTCTACTGCTCGTCGCTGATCGAAAAGGCCGGCAAGGGCCCGGCCGGGAAGGCTGCTATCAACATCGAATCCTCGCTGGAATCGGTCGAGACGATCCTGGGCGCCGTGCTCGACATTTCCCGCCTCGACGCCGGCGCGATGAAACCCGATGACAGCGCCTTCCGCCTGGACGGGCTGCTGCGCCAGATCGGCAATGATTTTCAGCCGCTCGCCGCCGAAAAGAAACTCGATCTGACGATCATAGCCTCGTCACTCAGCGTGTTGACGGACCGCAACCTGCTGCGCCGGCTGATCCAGAATCTGGTCTCCAACGCCATCAAATACACCCCCCATGGCCGCATCCTGGTCGGCGTGCGACGGCGCGGCGAACTCGCCGAAATCCAGGTGATCGACACTGGCATCGGCATTGCCGGCGACAAGCTGAACACGGTCTTCAACGAGTTCACCCGGCTGGACGAAGGCGTGCGCGAGGCCGAAGGTCTCGGCCTTGGCCTGTCCATCGTCGACCGCATCGCGCGGGTGCTGCGGCTCGAGATCCAGATCTTTTCCAACCCGGGCAAGGGTACGCGCTTTTCCGTTATCCTGCCGGTTGCGGCGGTTGAGGCGCCGCGGCGCGAGGTCGAGCCGAAGGCGCCTGCCCGCACCGCGAATTCGCTGGCCGGCCTGCGCGTCATGTGCATCGACAACGACGCCCGCATCCTCGACGGCATGCGGCTTCTGCTCGAGGGCTGGGGCTGCAGCATCGGCACGTTTTCGGGTTCGGAGGATTTCGCCAAGGCCGATCGTCCCGACATCGTGCTTGCCGACTATCATCTCGATGGCAGAAGCGGCCTCGACATCATCGCCCGCCTGCGTGACATCCATGGTTCCGACCTGCCGGCCGTGCTGGTCACCGCCGACCGCTCCACCGAGGTCCGTGCCGCTGCCGCCGCGCTCGACGTGCCGGTGATCAACAAGCCGCTGAAGCCGGCCGTGCTGCGTTCCATGATGGCAAGGGTCAGGCCGCTGGCATCGGCGGCCGAGTAGGGTTCAATGCATGTCGCCCAGAAGTGTGCCCCGGTTCTGGGACCACGACATGCATCGAACAAGAGCTAAAGCGGGTCGCATGAATCCGTTCAGCGCGATGGGCTTTAGCCTGCTGGCTGCAACGGATCGCTGCCGATCTTGGACAGCTGGATCACCGCCTGGGTGCGGCTGTCGACGCCGAGCTTTTGCAGGATGGCCGAGACATGCGCCTTGACCGTCGCTTCGGAGACGCTGAGTTCGTACGCGATCTGCTTGTTGAGCAGGCCTTCGGCCAGCATGCCGAGGACACGCGTCTGCTGCGGTGTCAGCGCCTGCAGCCGCTTGATCAGGTCGGATATTTCGGGGTCGCGCTCGACGCCGAGGTCGATGCCGACGGGTGCTGCGATGTCGCCGGCCAGCACCGTCTGCACGGCGCTGCGAATCTCTTCCATACTGGCCGATTTGGAGATGAAGCCGGACGCGCCGAGATCGAGTGCGCGCCGGATGGTCACCGGGTCGTCATGTGCCGACACCACCACCAGCGGCACCGCCGGGTGGATGCCGCGCAGCGCGATCAGACCGGACAGGCCGCTGGCGCCCGGCATCGACAGGTCGAGCAGCACCAGGTCGACATCCTCATTGGCCACGACCAGGACCTTGGCGCTTTCGAAATCGCCGGCCTCGTGAATGGCTGCGACATCACCAACGCCGGCAAGCGCCTCTTTCAGCGCGCCGCGGAAAAGCGGATGGTCGTCGGCGATGACGAAGGTGTAACCCGACGGCAAATGTTCCTCCCCAAATCCCTTATCGATTATCGGCTTTTACGGGACCGGACGATTATGCGGCGAAGCGCTTTGTTTCAAGCGGCAATGGCCGGACGGGGCATTTCCCCGCCGGGCAGTTCAGGTCTTTTGCGAGTTGAGTTTGGCGCCGTCGCCATTATCCTTGTCCATCTCCTTGACGATGCCCATGAAGCCGCGCAGCATGCGCTCCATATAGCTCATCGTCTTGTCGAAATCCTCTTCGCTCGGCAATTTCGATTCGAGACGGGCCGACAGCGAATTCTCCAACCTGGTGACGCGTTCGTCCATGGCCTTCATCGAGGACTGCAAACGATCGACCTCGTCCTGGAAGGCAGCGCGTTCGTCGGCCGCGATCTTGCAGACGAGCTGGCCGGAGCGCTCCTCGCAGATCGACATGGCGCCGGTCCGGGTGTCCATGCGGACATAGCCGTTGGCCGATTTTTCCAGCCGGTAGCGGTCGGTCTCTTCGGACCAGGCCGATGCCGCAACCAGCGAGACCAGTGCGGCGGGGATCAGTATGTGCTGCAGACGCATGTTCCATCCTCCACGAGCCAGTATGCGCAACCTATCACAGCTTTGCGCCGTAAATGCGGACGAGTTGCCCTTCCCCGCATGATCGGTTCGGATTATAGCGCAACCATGTCTCAGATTATCTACAAGATCGCGCCCGAAGCGCTTTGGCGCGAGGCCGAGAAAAACGGCCGTTTCACCGGCGCTCCGATCGATATCGCCGACGGCTTCATCCATTTCTCCACCGCTGATCAGGTCAGGGAGACGGCGGCGAAGCATTTCGCCGGCCAGATGGATTTGCTGCTGATCGCCATCGACGGGGCGCTGCTCGGTGACGCGCTGAAATACGAGGTCTCGCGGGGCGGCGCGCTGTTCCCGCATCTCTATGGCGTGCTCGATATGAGCGCCGTGCTGTGGGTGCGGCCACTGCCGCTCGGGGCCGACGGCGCCCATCAATTCCCGGCGCTGGAGGCCGAATGATCGTGTTCGATCGCATCGGCCAGAAACTGCTGTTCACCTTCGATCCGGAAACGGCGCATGGCATGTCGATCGCGGCGCTGCGATGCGGTCTGCCGGTCGGCGCGCGGACGGTGCGCGACGACAGGTTGAAGCTCAGCCTCTGTGGCATCGCCTTCCCCAATCCGCTCGGCATGGCCGCAGGCTACGACAAGAACGCCGAGGTGCCCGACGCGCTGCTTGGCCTCGGCTTCGGCTTTGCCGAAGTCGGCACCGTGACGCCGCTGCCGCAGGCCGGCAATCCGAAGCCGCGCATTTTCCGGCTGACTGAGGATGATGCGGTGATCAACCGCCTGGGCTTCAACAATGAGGGCCACGAGGCGGCGGAAAAACGCCTTGCCGCGCGCCAGGGACGCGGCGGCATTGTCGGCGTCAACATCGGCGCCAACAAGGACAGCGCCGATCGTGTCCGTGACTATGAGTTGGGCGTTTCCCGTTTTGCGAAATACGCCAGCTATCTCACCGTCAACATCTCGTCGCCCAACACGCCCGGCCTGCGCACCATGCAGGCGCGCGAACAGCTCGGCGAACTGTTGTCTCGGGTCATGTCGGTGCGTGCAGCAGCTTCGGCGCAGCCGCCCCTCTTCCTCAAGATCGCGCCCGATCTGGTCGAGGCCGAGCTTGAAGACATCGCCGCCGAAGTCAGCGAGAAGCAGATCGACGGCGTCATCGTCTCCAACACGACGCTCTCGCGATCCGGATTGCGTAGCCCAAGCGGCGCCGGCGAGACCGGCGGTCTCTCGGGAAAACCGCTGTTCGAGCGCTCGACCATCGTGCTCGCCAAGATGCGTCGGCTGCTCGGGCCGGATCGCGCCATCATCGGGGTCGGCGGCGTCGATTCCAGTGATGCCGCGCTGGAAAAGATCCGCGCCGGCGCCGATCTCGTCCAGCTTTACACCGGCATGATCTATGCCGGGCCGGCACTGCCGGGCCGCATCCTTGCCGGGATGGTGCGCTTTGCCGACAAGGAGCGGCTGAAATCATTGCGCGAACTGCGCGACAGCCGGCTCGATCAGTGGGCTGCCAGGCCGCTCTAAAACGCCGTGAGCAACCGGAGCCGCAGGATGGCCAGCAGGCTGAAGCCACGCACCAGCAGGAAGACGTGCAGCGCCGCCCACAGGCCGTGATTGCCCAGCGACGGCGCCAAGCTGAACAATGCGGCGCTGAAGGCCAGGAAAGACACCAGCATCATGTTGCGCATGTCGCGCGACCACGTGGCGCCGATGAAGACGCCGTCCATCTGGAAGGCCAGCACCCCGCTCAGCGGTGTCAGTGCCGCCCACGACAGATAGATGTCGGCAACAGCACGAACATCCGGCGACGTGGTGATCAACGAAGTCAGGCCGGCGCCGCCGAGCCAGAAGATCAGCGTGGCGGTTCCGGCGAGGCCGAACCCCCAGAATAAGGTCAGACGTACCGCCCGGCGGAACGCCGTCTCGGCGCGTGCGCCGATCGCGCGTCCCGCCAACTGCTCGGCGGCTGTGGCAAAACCGTCGAGGAAATAGCCGGCGACGAGGAAGAAGTTCATCAGCACGGCATTGGCGGCCAGCGTCAGCGTGCCGAACTGCGCGCCCTGGCGGGTGAACAGCGCGAAAGCGGCGAGCAGCGAGAACGAGCGGATCATGATATCGCGGTTGAGCGACAGCATGCGCAGGAAAGCGGGCATGTCGAGCAGGCGATGCCGCGGCAGGCGGGGTGCGGCCCGGAAGCGCCAGACAACGATGGCGAGACCCAGCAGCATGGCCAGACATTCGCCGGTGACGGTCGCCCAGGCCACGCCGGCGACGCCCCAGCCAAGCTTCAGGCCGAGCAGGATGCAAAGCACGATGTTGATGCCGTTGAGCACCGCCTGCAGCATCAGCCCAAGCCCGCCCTCGCCGCGTCCAAGGACATAGCCGAGGATGGCGTAGTTGATCAGCGTGAAGGGGGCGGCGAGCATTCTGATGTGGATATAGACGCCCATCGCCTCGCCGACGCGCGCTTCGCCGCCGATGAATTTCTGGCCGGCGATGGCGATCAGCGGCGCAAGGGCGACAAGCACGATGCCGGCGGCGACCGCGATCAGCACGGCGCGCCAGAACACCGCCTGCTCCTCGGTTTCGTCGCCGCGCCCAAACGCCTGGGCGACGAGGCCGGTGGTGCCGGAGCGCAGGAAATTGAAGGTGCTGAAGACCACGTCGAAGACCAGGGCCCCGGCCGCCAGGCCGCCGAGCAGGGCGGCATCGCCGAACTGCCCGACCACCGCCGTGTCGACGATGCCGAGCAGCGGCGTCGTCAGATAGGCGAGCGTCATCGGCACGGCGATGGCGAGCACCGAACGGTTGGTGACGGCGAAGGGTCTCGCGTCGGCTGGGGTTGCACCCGTGTCCAGGGGATTGCTGCCTTGCTGGTTGCGGCTTGATCGAACAGCCGATGTGCCCCATTTTCCCGCCACCGCGCAATCACTCTTGCCGTGACGGCCAACCGAAATGTTCTTCTGGCGCGAGCCCGCCGGATCCCAGTACTGGTTTTAAGCAATTCCCAAAGGGAAGCGCTACGCGCTTCTCCCGGGAAAACCGCTGCACACTTTTCCTGGAATTGCTTTAGCCATGCCCCTGCAGATCGTCCATCATCCCGACTACGATGCCGGCTTCGCCGTCAATCATCGCTTTCCGATGAGCAAATATCCGCTGCTGATGCAGGCCTTGCATATCAGGGGTCTGATCCATGCCGGGGCGCTGTCGCTGCCCGAGCCGGCGCCGGCCTCCTGGCTGAAGCTCGCCCATGCGGCTGATTATGTCGACCAGGTCATCACGTGTTCAGTGCCTGAAAAGATCGAGCGCGAGATCGGCTTTCCCGTGGGACCGCGCGTTTCGCTCAGGGCGCAACTCGCCGCCGGCGGCACCGTGCTGGCGGCGCGACTGGCGCTTATCAATGGCATTGCCTGCAACAGCGCCGGCGGCAGCCACCATGCGCGGCGCGCGCAAGGCGCGGGCTTCTGCACCTTCAACGATGTTGCCGTCGCTTCGCTGGTGCTGCTAGCCGAAGACGCGGTGAAAAACATCCTGATCATCGATCTCGATGTGCATCAGGGCGACGGCACCGCGGACATCCTGAAAGACGAGCCACGCGCGTTCACCTTTTCCATGCATGGCGAGCGCAATTATCCGGTGCGCAAGATTGCCTCCGATCTCGACGTTGCCCTGCCGGACGGCACCGGCGATGGCGCCTATCTCGAACGGCTGGGTGTCCTCCTGCCGGAGCTCTCGGCCAAGGCGCACTGGGACATCGTCTTCTACAATGCCGGTGTCGACGTGCATGCCGAGGACCGGCTCGGCCGGCTGTCGCTCAGCGATGACGGCGTGCGTGCCCGCGACGCCATGGTGATCGGTCATTTCCGCGCGCTGGGCATCCCGGTCTGCGGTGTCATCGGCGGCGGCTATTCGACCGATGTCGCAGCGCTCGCCGCGCGCCACGCCATCCTGTTCGAGGTGGCGTCGTACTTTGCCTAAGTGGCCTTGGTTTGAGCATGATCTTTTCCGAAAACCGGTTGCCACTTTTCGGGATCATGCTCCGCTTCACTTGCGGTAGTTCGCGACCCTGAGCAGGATGAACACCGGCACGACGATCGCGGCGCCGAGCAGGATGTAGCCCAAGAAGCGATAGACCGCGTTGAAGCCAAGATTCCACAGATCGATGAAGAAACCCTGGATGCGGTAGAAGACGTCCATCGGCGTCCAGCCGAACGCATTCATGACCAGGCCGACGAGGAACGACACGACCAGCAGCTTGATGATCACCCTGACGGGCGAGTCACCGAGAAAGCGCGTCACTGTGGACAAGGGCCTGCCTCCAGATTGGTGTGCCCGGATTCGGGGTACAAACCCACGAATACGCACTTGCTGCGCCCGCATCAAGGCAGGCGGACCGGCGCAATCGGTCGGGTTTCCAACAGCCGTTTCCGAAGAGCTGTCCAAGGGCGATTGCCCGAAGCATGCCCATCATGATATCGAGAGGCCGACGCGGGTATGATGTAATGGTAGCTTGTCAGCTTCCCAAGCTGAACGCGAGGGTTCGATTCCCTCTACCCGCTCCAGTTCCTATCCCACCTCCCGCAAGATAAAATCGTGCAGCATCTTGGCTGCCGGCGACAGGACGCGGTTCTTCACCGTGATCAGGCTGTAGGGGCGGACCTCGATGTCAAACTCGGTCTGGACGACATCGATGGCGCCGGCGAGACCGTCGGGGTTCTGGATGAATTTTGCCACCTGGATCGACACCGGGGCGATGGCGTCGGACTGCGCCACCATGACCAGTGTGAGCAGCAGCGACGAGGTGTTGAGGATGCGGTCCGGCAGGGCGATGTTGCGGTTCAGGAAATTGCTCTCCATCGCCTGGCGCAGCGGCGACCCGCCCGACTGGAACACCCAGTCGAAGGCGGCGGTGTCCTCCAGCCGCACCGCCCTCCCATTGTTGAGAGGATGGCCATTGCTCAGCGGGTGGCCGCGACGCACGATCAGGCAGGCCTTCTCGACGCCGATGACACGGGATTCGAACAGGCGCGGATTGAGGTCTTCGGGAACACGGGCGATGATGAAATCATGGCGCGTGGCGATCAGTTCGCGCGCCAGCACATTCGACGTCTCGACCTGCATGGTAATCTCGATGCGCGGATAGAGGCGGCGTATCTCGCGGATCGCCGGGACCGCCAGTTCGATCGCCGGCGCCGTCACCGCGCCAAGGAACACCGAGCCGCCCTTGCCGGCCTTGAGCTCCGATATTTCGCGGTCGGCCTCGCGCATTTCGAGCAGGATCGAGCGCGCGCGCCGGGCCAGCGCCTTGCCGTAAGGGGTGAGTGTGATGCCGCGCGGCAGCCTTTCGCAGAGCTTCACCTCGAGCACCGCTTCCATCTCGGAAATCATGCGCGAGGCCGCCGGCTGCGAGATGTTCATCACCTGGGCGGCAGCACTCACCCGACCGTGATCGTCGAGTGCTGCGATCATGCGCATGTGACGCAGGCTCAAGCCGCTACGCAGAAGTGTCTCGCCATCGCCCGGCAATTCATCGTAACCGCTTGAAATTCCCTGAGGACCTCGTAAAGCCGCCATGCCTTTTCCCGCTTCCGCCACTGTTCCAGCCCGGTTTAGTCATATACCGGTTTTGGTATAGCAACCACCGAAGATCGCATTTGACAGTTATGGCAAAGGGTCACACTTTCGCGCGTCCTCAAGACTTGACGGTCGATGACGAGCAAAATCGTATCGATTTAAATCAAGACTGAGGGCCGATTGGGAGGATACCGGAGATCGATTATGACGGCGGCGGCGCTTTGGTGCATCCGCCCGACTGCGCGGCCCGCGAAGCCCCGAGGTGTCGCGTCCATCAACCAGGGAGAGTTTTACGTGAAAATCATCAAGACACTGGCCGCCGTCGCGGCCCTTGGCATCGCTGCCATGACCTACTCGGCGCACGCAGCCGACAAGGGTCTTGTCGGCGTGCTGATGCCGACCAAGACCTCGCAGCGCTGGATCAATGACGGCGATGCCGTCAAGTCCCAGCTCGAAGCTCTCGGCTACACGGTCGACCTGCAGTACGCGCAGGACGACATCCCCAACCAGCTCAGCCAGCTGGAAAACGAAATCACCAAGGGCCCGAAGGCGCTGATCATCGCTTCGATCGACGGCACGACCCTGTCGGACGCGCTGCAGAAGGCCGCTGACGCCGGCGTCGTCGTTGTCGCCTATGACCGCCTGATCAAGAAGACCGCCAATGTCGATTACTACACCACCTTCGACAATTTCGGCGTCGGCGTGATCCAGGCGAACTCGCTGGTCAAGGGCCTCAAGGAGCGCTTCCCGAACACCAAGCCGTGGAACGTCGAACTGTTCGGCGGCTCGCCGGACGACAACAACGCCTTCTTCTTCTACAACGGCGCAATCTCGGTGCTGCAGCCGCTGATCGATGACGGCTCGCTCAAGATCAAGTCCGGCCAGACCGGCATGGACAAGGTCGGCACGCTGCGCTGGCTCGCCGCCACCGCCCAGGCGCGCATGGACAACCTGCTGTCGGCCAACTACTCGGACGGCAGCCGCGTCGATGGCGTTCTTTCGCCCTATGACGGCCTGTCGCGCGGCATCACCGCTTCGCTGCGCGCCGTCGGTTACGGCACCGACGCCCAGCCGTGGCCGATCGTGACCGGCCAGGACGCCGAGACCGCTTCGGTCAAGCTGATCATCACGGGCGAGCAATACTCGACCGTGTTCAAGGACACCCGCGAACTGGCCAAGGCCACCGTCGAACTCGTCGACAAGGTGCTCTCGGGCGGCAAGCCGGACGGCCTCGATGAAAAGACCTACAATAACGACGTCAAGGTCGTCCCCTCGATCCTTTTGACGCCGCATGAGGTCGACAAGTCGAACTACCAGGCACTGGTCGTCGACTCCGGCTACATCAAGGCCGACGAACTGAAGTAATCCGTTTATAAAGACAGGGGTCCTGCGCGACGCAGGACCCCTTTCCGTTCACAAGCGACCCCGGTATTGTTTCTACCGGACTTAGTTTGCGTGCATGTCGTTGCCTCAAACCGCAAGCACTTTGGAGCGACATGCAACAGGAGGAGCTTGCCCTGATGACGACGATTTTGGAGATGCGCGACATCACCAAGACGTTCCCCGGCGTGAAGGCGCTGTCGAACGTCAACCTCAGCGTCGAAGAAGGCGAGATCCACGCCGTGGTTGGCGAGAACGGCGCCGGCAAGTCGACGCTGATGAAGGTTCTGTCGGGCGTCTATCCCGCCGGCACCTATGACGGCCAGATCATTTTTCAGGGTCAGGAATGCCAGTTCAAAGGTATCCATGACAGCGAACACAAGGGCATCGTCATCATCCACCAGGAGCTAGCGCTGGTGCCGATGCTGTCGATCACCGAAAATATCTTCCTCGGCAACGAAAACGCCCGATACGGCGTCATCGACTGGGATGCCAACGAGGCGCGCACCGCTGCCCTGTTGAAGAAGGTGGGCCTCAAGGAGGACCCCAAGACACTGATCACCAATATCGGCGTCGGCAAGCAGCAGCTGGTCGAGATCGCCAAGGCGCTGAGCAAGGACGTCAAGCTTTTGATCCTCGATGAGCCGACCGCGTCGCTCAGCGAGAAAGACAGCCAGGCGCTGCTCGATCTTCTGCTCGAATTCAAGCGCCAAGGCATGACCTCGATCCTGATCTCGCACAAGCTCAACGAGATCAACCGGGTCGCCGACAAGGTAACCGTCATCCGTGACGGGCGCACCATCGAGACGCTGGCCAAGAAGGATATCTCCGAAGACCGCATCATCACCTCGATGGTCGGCCGTTCGCTCGACGACCGCTATCCGCCGCGCGAGCCCAAGATCGGCGAAGTCGTGTTCGAGGTGAAAAACTGGTCGGTCTATCACCCGCTCCATGCCGAGCGGCAGGTGATCAAGGGCATCGACATCAATGTGCGCAAGGGCGAGGTGGTCGGCATCGCCGGGCTGATGGGCGCCGGCCGCACCGAATTCGCCATGAGCCTGTTCGGCCGCTCCTATGGCCGCCGCATCACCGGCGAAGTGCTGCTCAAGGGCAAGCCGGTCGATGTCTCGTCGGTAAGCAAGGCGGTCCAACACGGCATCGCCTATGTCACCGAGGACCGCAAGACCTACGGCCTCAACCTCATCGACCATATCAAGCATAACATTACGCTGGCCAATCTCGACGGCGTGTCGCGCCACAGCGTGATCGACGACATGCGCGAACTTGCGGTCGCCAACGACTATCGCAAGAAGACCAATATCCGTGCGTCAAGCGTCTATCAGATGACCGGCAATCTTTCCGGCGGCAACCAGCAGAAGGTGGTGCTGTCGAAGTGGTTGTTTGCCGACCCTGACGTGCTGATCCTCGACGAGCCGACACGCGGCATTGATGTCGGCGCCAAGTATGAAATCTACACGATCATCGCGCGCCTTGCCTCGGAGGGTAAGGCGATCGTGGTCATCTCGTCGGAAATGCCGGAATTGCTAGGGATTACCGACCGCATCTACGTCATGAACGAAGGGCGCATGGTGGGCGAAATGCCGGCGGCGGAAGCAAGCCAGGAAAAGATAATGCGCGCCATCGTCCGGGGAGAAGGAAAAGCAGCATGAGCACCGAAAGCGCCCCCGCCCCGCAGGGCAACGTCGCCGACGAACAGCGCCCGCGCATCGCCGTCTCGGCGCTGGCGACGAATTTGCGCGAATACGGGCTGATCATAGCGCTGATCGTCATCATGCTGTTCTTCCAGTTCACCACGTCGGGGACGTTGTTCAAGCCGGTCAACCTCAGCAATCTGGTGCAGCAGAACTCCTTCATCATCGTGATGGCGCTGGGCATGCTGCTGGTGATCGTATCGGGCTATATCGACCTCAGCGTCGGATCGGTCGCCGGTTTCATTGGCGCGCTGGCGGCAAACATGATGGTCATCTGGCAACTCGGACCGCTGAGCAATCCCCTGGTGGTTTCGATCGTCTGCCTGGTCGCGGGTGGCCTGATCGGCGCCGCGCAAGGGTATTGGATCGCCTATCACCGGATACCGAGCTTCATTGTCACGCTGGCCGGAATGCTGATCTTCCGCGGCATTTGCCAGGCGTTGCTTGGCGGCGGCTCGTCGGTGGGTCCGCTTCCCGACGACTTCAAGATGCTCAGTTCCGGCTTCATCCCGGATGTGATCGGCCCACTGACGCTCGTCCCGCCGGTCGTGAACGCAGCCGGCAAGACCATCATGGGCAGCGGCGTGACCCTGCACATGACGACGGTCGTGCTGGGGCTGATCGCCGTGCTCGCCTATGCCTATTTCGGGGTCCGCACCCGGCGCAAACGAGAACGCCATGGTTATGAGGCCGAGCCCTTCACCCTGTTCGTCGTCAAGACGCTGGTCGCCAGCGCGCTGGCGCTGTTCCTGGTCTATGAGTTTGCCAGCTACCGCGGCCTGCCCGTGGTGCTGCTGGTCATGGGCGTGCTGATCACGCTGTTCGTCTTCGTCACCAAGCGCATGACCATCGGGAGGCGCATCTACGCCATGGGCGGCAATCCCAAGGCGGCGCAGCTGTCGGGCATCAACACCGAGCGGCTGACGCTGATGGTGTTCATCAATATGGGCGTGCTGTCGGCGCTTGGCGGCCTGATCATCGCGGCTCGTCTGGGCCAGGCGGTCCCGGCGGCGGGTCTCGGCTCGGAGCTCGACGTCATCGCCGCCGTGTTCATCGGCGGCGCCTCGGCGATGGGCGGCGTCGGCCAGGTCATCGGGGCGGTCGTCGGCGGCTTCATCATGGGCGTGATGAACAACGGCATGTCGATCATGGGCGTCAATGTCGACTGGCAGCAGGTGGTCAAAGGCCTGGTGCTGCTCGGCGCCGTGATCTTCGACGTCTACAACAAGAACAAGGCCTGACAAGCTTCAGGCGAGGCAAGCAGGAGGCATACGGTCGCGGCGCAGCCGGCAAGTTGTCGGCATAAGAAGTCCCCCGAGGGATGGAGCTCGCGAGCGCAATCCGGACGAAGAGTTCAACCCGTGGCGCGGCGAGGTCCGAGCCGCGCAGGTCAAGGTTTGCCAAGGGGCAACCCGGCCAAGGCACATGAGAGAGGATTTCATCATGCTGATCTCCCAGATCCTCGACGACGCCGAGACCATCCGCGTCGTCGCCCGCAATGGCGGCGGCAAGACCAGGATCATCAACGGCGCCCGCAGCGTCTATTCGCTGGCCATGGAAGCCGCGCGCACCGGAACGGGCCTCGCCGCGCTGATCGAGCGCAAGGGGTTCGGTGAAGCGATAGACCTCGACGCCGTCTACAAGAAGGGCCGGCTGGTGTCGCCGATCAACCATCCCGATCCTGCGCATCTGCATCTGACCGGCACCGGCCTGACCCATCTCGGCTCGGCGGCGACGCGCGATTCCATGCACAAGAAGCTCAGCGATGGCGGCGAGGAGCAGCTTACCGATTCCATGAAGATGTTCCGCATGGGGCTCGAAGGCGGCAAGCCGGCCAAGGGCCAGACCGGCGTGCAGCCGGAATGGTTCTACAAGGGCAACGGCACCATGGCGGTGGCGCCGGGCGCCGCACTGATGTCGCCGGCCTTTGCGCAGGACGCCGGCGAGGAGCCGGAAATCGCCGGCATCTATGTCATCGGCGACGACGGCGCGCCGTTCCGCGTCGGCTTCACGCTGTCGAACGAGTTTTCCGATCATGTTACCGAGCGGGTGAACTATCTGTTCCTGGCACATTCCAAACTGCGCAACGCCTCGTTCGGGCCGGAAATCCTGATCGGCGACCTGCCGGCCGACGTCAGGGGCTCATCGCGAATCTATCGCGACAGCAATTTGCTGTGGGAAAAGCCGTTCCTGTCGGGCGAAGCGAACATGTCGCACACAATCGCCAATCTCGAACATCATCACTTCAAATATTCGGCCTTCCGCCAGCCGGGCGACGTGCATGTGCACATGTTCGGCACGGCGACGCTGTCCTTTGCCGACGGCATCAAGACTCAGGCCGGCGACGTGTTCGAGATCGAGGCCGGGGATTTCGGCCTGCCGCTGCGCAACCCGCTGGAGATCGAGCAGCCGGTGAAGGTGGCGGTGAAGGCGCTTTGAGAGCGTAATCTCCCTCCTTGAGGGGGAGATGTCGCCGAAGGCGACAGAGGGGGTCGCCTCTCGTAGANAGCGACCCCCTCTGGCCTGCCGGCCATCTCCCCCTCAAGGGGGGAGATTTGGCAGTTCCAACCTCAATAAATATCGAAATCGAAATACTTGGCCTGGATCTTCTTGTAAGTGCCGTCGGCGACGATGGCGTCTATCGCCGCATTCAGCTTGTCGCGCAGCGCCGTGTCTTCCAGGCGGACAGCGATGCCGGCTTGCGTCTCGGTGCCCTTGACGTCGCCGACAAGCTTGCAGCAGCCTTCGCTCGCCTTCTTCAGCCAGTCCATCAGCACGAACTTGTCGGAGATGACGGCGTCGAGACGGCCGTTCTGCAAGTCGGTGATCGCCTCTTCCTGGGTGGGGTAGAGTTTCGCCTCGGCGCCGGCCTTGCCATAGGCGTCCTGCGCATAGTCGGCCTGGGTGGTCGAGGCCTGCGCGCCCACCGTCTTGCCGGCAAGGGCTGCCGGTTCGGTGGAAGTGAGGTCGCTGTCCTTGGGCGCCACCAGCGCCAGCGGCGTCGTGTAGTATTTGTTGGTGAAGGCGACCTGTTTCTTGCGCTCCTCGGTGATGCTCATCGAGGCGATGATGGCGTCGAACTTTTTCGCCTGCAGCGCCGGGATGATGCCGTCCCAGTCCTGGGTGACGATCTCGCACTCGACCTTCATCTGCGCACACAGCGCATTGGCAATGTCGATGTCGAAGCCCTCGATCTTGCCGTCCGCGGTGATGGTGTTGAAGGGCGGATAAGCGCCCTCGGTGCCGATCTTCAATTTCTCCTGCGCCTCAGCCAGCGAGCCGGCCGATATCACCAGCATGGCAGCGCCCGCTGCCGATATGATCCATCTTGAAATCTGCATTTTGGTTCCCCTTGCGCGCCGTTCTCTTGCCGGCCACCGAAAGGCAGCCAAGCATGGTGAGGCAGCGCAGGCAAGTATTTTGCCTGACGGTGATCGAAGGTTCAGCCGGCGGGGCGGAAATGCTTGGAGAGCTTGAGGCCTTGCGCCTGGTAATTCGAGCCGAGATCGGTGCCGTAAAGCGCCTGCGGCCGCTTCAGCATGTGTTCGTAGACCAGCCGGCCGACGATCTGGCCGTGGTCGAGGATGAACGGCACTTCGTGGCTGCGCACTTCGAGCACCGCCCGGCTGCCGGTGCCGCCTGAGGCCGAATGGCCGAAGCCCGGATCGAAGAAGCCGGCATAGTGAACACGGAATTCGCCAACCAGCGGATCGAAGGGCGTCATCTCGGCGGCGTAGAGCGGCGGCACGTGCACGGCTTCGCGGCTGACCAGGATGTAGAACTCGTCCGGGTCGAGCACCAGTTCGCCGGCGCCGCTCTTATAGAGCGGCTCCCAGAAATCGACGGCATCCTGGGCGGCGCGCTTGTCGACATCGACCAAGCCGGTGTGATGCTTGCCGCGATAGCCGACCAGGCCGTTCTGGTCGCCGTCAAGATCGATCGACAGCGCAATGCCGCCGCCGGAAATGTTGGGCGGCTCGGTCGCCACCAGCATCTCGGCGCGGTGCAATTCGTTCAGTTCTGCCTCCGACAACAGCGCGTTGCCGGTGCGAAAGCGGATCTGCGACAGCCTCGATCCGGCGCGTACGACGATCGGGAAGGTGCGCGGACTGACTTCGAGATAAAGCGGCCCGTGATAGCCGGGGGCGATCTTGTCGAACTCATGGCCGCGATCGGTCATCACCCGGGTGAAGATGTCGAGCCGGCCGGTCGAGCTCTTCGGGTTGGCCGAGGCCGACACGTTTGCGGGCAGCGCCAGGCGTTCGAGCAGCGGCACGATGTAGACGCAGCCGGTTTCCAGCACCGCGCCCTCGGCGAGACTGAACTCATGCAATTTCAGCCGGTGAAGCTTGTCGGCCACCAGATGATCGGGACCCGGCAGGAAGGAGGCGCGCACGCGAAAAGCCTTGTCGCCGAGCCTGAGATCGAGGCTCGCCGGCTGCACCTGGTCGACATCGAGCGCGCGCGGCGACTTCAGCGCGCCGGACTGAAACAGCGCGGAAATGTCCTGATCGGGAAGAATGCCTGTCTGCCGCAAAAGGCTGGCTCCGCTCCAAGGTCGGTCTCTTTGTGGCAGGTTCTTGCCGCAAAACCGCTGGATATTATTGCGGAACCTGCCTGGTACAAACCTCTTAATGAAGCCGGCAATTGACGCAAGCGCAGGTGAGGTCTAAAGGGTCGTTATCCCGTGGTGATTTGGCCGGTCGGCTTGCAGCCACGTTAAACAAGTCGCTAAAGGACCGTCGGGCCGCAAGGCCATATGGACCGGTTGCGACTTTCGCGGCCGGTTTTTTTGTGTCTGGAACAAAAGCGATGAGCACCAAGAAGCGTAACTGGAAACCTCAGACCGCACTCGTGCACGGGGGAACGCTGCGTTCCCAGTTCGGCGAGACGTCCGAAGCGATGTACCTCACCCAAGGCTATGTCTACGAGACGGCGCAGGCTGCCGAGGCCCGTTTCAAGGGCGAGGAGCCGGGCTTCATCTATTCGCGCTATGCCAACCCTACCGTCGACATGTTCGAAAAGCGCATGTGCGCGCTGGAGGGTGCCGAAGATGCGCGCGCCACGGCGTCCGGCATGGCTGCGGTGACGGCAGCGCTCCTGTGCAGCGCCAAGGCCGGCGACCATATCGTTGCGGCGCGCGCGCTGTTCGGCTCCTGCCGCTGGGTGGTGGAGACGCTGGCGCCGAAATACGGCATCGAGGCAACGCTGGTCGACGGCACCGACATCGCCAACTGGGAAAAGGCGGTGCGGCCGAACACGAAACTGTTCTTCCTGGAAAGCCCGACCAATCCGACGCTGGAAGTGGTCGACATCGCAGCGGTGGCGGCGCTCGCCACCTCGATCGGCGCCAGGCTGATCGTCGACAATGTCTTTGCCACGCCCTTGCAGCAGAAGCCCTTGCAGCTCGGCGCCCATATCGTCGTCTACTCCGCGACCAAGCACATTGACGGCCAGGGACGCTGTCTCGGCGGCATCATCCTGTCGGACAAGAAATGGATCGACGAGAATTTGCACGACTATTTCCGCCACACCGGCCCGAGCCTGTCGCCGTTCAACGCCTGGACGCTGCTCAAGGGCCTGGAGACGCTGCCGGTTCGGGTGCGCCAGCAGACGGAAAGCGCGGCCAAGATCGCGGATTTCCTGGCAGGACGGCCGGAAATCGCCCGCGTCATCTATCCCGGCCGCGCCGACCACCCGCAGGCCGACATCGTCAAGAAGCAGATGACGGGCGGATCGACGCTGATCTGCCTCGACGTCAAGGGCGGCAAGCAGGCGGCCTTCGCCTTGCAGAACGCGCTCGACATCGTGCTGATCTCCAACAATCTCGGCGACGCCAAGAGCCTGATCACCCATCCGGCGACCACCACGCACAAGAACCTCAGCGACGAAGCTCGCGCCGAGCTTGGCATCGGGCCGGGAACGCTCAGGCTGTCGGTCGGTCTTGAGGATACGGACGATCTGCTGGAGGACGTTGCGCAGGCGCTGAAGGCAGCCGGATAGGCCGCGAGGCGTCACGCTCCCGACGAAACCTCTTCCAGTTCGGCCGTCTTGGTGCCGATGGTCATGGTGTTGCCGCGCCAGTCGACGGCGCCGCTCAGCCAGCCGCGCGCCCAGATGGCGGGAAGCATCATGTCGCGGACCATCATCGCCGGGACCATGCGCAGCGACAGATGCCAGCCCTTGGCCGCGGCCAGCGCGCATTCGGGAATGTAGGCCGCCGTCAGCACGGCCATCACCGTGGCCGGCAGGCTGATGCCGGCACTTGCGGCCGCCACCAGCGCCAACGCCAACGGCACGGCGACGCCGGTCAGGATCTCGGGTGCGAAAAACAGTGGGAAGGTGACGCGGCGCAACCGCGCCCAGCGCGCCTGGCGCGACCAGATGTCGGCAAGTCGGCGCTGCCCCAGTGGTTGCTCGAAAGGCGAGGCAACGAGATTGACGTGCAGGCCCAGTCCGTTGACCAGCTTGGTTGCAGCAGCATCCTCGGCGATCTCGGCGGCCAGCGCGCGGATACCGCCATTGGTATCGAGCATCGGCTTGTTCCACAGCATGCTCTTGCCCTGGGCAAAGCCGAGACCGAGCGCCTCGCCGGCATATTGCCAGCGCGCCTGCAGCGTGTTGAGGAACGCGCATTCGACCTCGGCCCAAAAGCCATCCGGCCGAGAGCCGATCGGCGTCGAGCAGATAAGCCCGGTATTGGTCCGCCAGGCCGCCATCAGGTGCTGGACGTAATCCCTTGGCATCAGCACGTTGGAATCCGCCAGAATAACCCAATGATAGCGCGCCGCTTCCCAGCCCTTGACGCAGTTGTTGAGCTTCGGGTTGCTGCTGACGCGGTCGTCGCCGATCAGCAGCCGGGCCGGCACGTTGGGAAACAGGACGATCGCCCTGTTTATCAGTTTGACGACGGGATCGTCGGCGTGAGCGACGCAGAAGATCAGTTCGTAGCGCGGCCAGTCGAGCGAGAAGGCTCGCTGCAGCGTCTCTTGTGTGAACGGCTCCACGCCGCGCGACGGCACGACGATCGAGACCGGTGGCTGCTCGCCGGACGGCGGAGGGATAAGGCGACGCGCTTGCAGTTTCGACGAAGCAAGCAGGATGCTGGCGAGATTGGAAAGAAGCAAAGCGGAGGAAGCGAAGGCGGCTGTGAGAGCTGGTTCCATCGAGATCTGGTCACTCCGGAAAGGCCGCTCGCGGCTGCTTTGTCAGTCGACAGATGGGCCTTGAGTCGCCGGCAAGGTTTGCGCACACCAACATTGTCATGTGTCACTTAAATGACATTGTTTGTCGGCACTGCGCTTTGAGGCTGGCAGGACATGCCGCTCTGCGCGTATCAAACCGCATGGCGCGACAAATGTTCCCTGCTGCGCAACCGGAGCAGCCCATGTACCGCGCCGTCACGCGCAACATCGAAGTGCAGGTCAGACCGTTCTACCTGGAGGACCGCTCGGACCCGGCGGAGAACCGTTATGTCTGGGGCTACCAGGTGACGATCGACAACCAGTCGGACGATTTCGTGCAGCTTATGGCGCGTTACTGGCACATCACCGACGGCAGCGGCCGGGTCGAGGAAGTGCGCGGCGCCGGCGTGGTCGGCGACCAGCCTGAGCTCAATCCCGGCGACAGCTATCAATACACGTCAGGCTGCCCGCTCTCGACGCCCTCCGGCTTCATGGTCGGCCACTACACCATGCGCAACAAAAAGGGCGAGACGTTCGACGTCGCTATTCCCGCGTTTTCGCTGGATCTGCCGGGGACCCGACGGACGGTGAATTAGGGGTTTTCTCCCCGTCACTATACGGGGAGAAATGCCCGGCAGGGCAATGAGGGGCAGCGCCAGAGTCATGAGGTTATCTTCCACGCACATGACCTAGGCTATGCGCGGCCATTCACCAAAGTTCGCGCTGCCCTCATCCGCCCTTCGGGCACCTTCTCCCCGTGAACGGGGAGAAGGAAGAGATGCTACTGAGTTGCAAACTCCGCCGGGTCGAAGTCGTACTGCTTCGAGCAGAACTCGCAGGCGACGTGGATGCCGCCATCTTCGGTGCTGTCCTTGATCTCCTGCGCGGAAAACCCCTCGAGGATGCCGCGTATCTTGTCCCTTGAGCAGGAACATTGGTCGGCGACCGGCACGCCGCCGAAGACGCGCACGCCATGTTCGTGGAACAGCCTGTAGAGCAGCCGCTCGGCGCCGATGGTCGGGTCGATCAGCTCGGTCGGCTCGATGGTGCCGAGCAGCGCCACCAGCTCGCGCCACGAATTGTCGGCCGGCTCCTGCGTCACGTCACGCGGATCGCCGTCGCCGCCCGAAATGTCGGGCACGCGCATGCGCTCGGGTGACTGCGGCAGGAACTGCGCCAGGATGCCGCCGGCGCGCCACTGCTCACGAGCGCCGCCGGGACCTGGCGTCAGAAGCTTGGCCACCGACAGCCTGAGGTCGGTCGGGATCTGCTCCGACTGGCGGAAATAGGTGCGCGCGGCGTCCTCCAGCGTCTCGCCGTCGAGCTGGACGATGCCCTGATAGCGCTGCGTGTGCGCGCCCTGGTCGATGGTCAGCGCCAAAACGCCGCTGCCCAGCAGCGTCTGCTGCGAGGTCTGGCCTGCGGCCACCAGGGCCTCCAGCCGGTCGGCGTCGAAACGCGCATAGGCGCGCAATGCCGAAGGCGTGGAGAAATCCGCGACCAGCATGTCGACCGGGCCGTCGGTGCGGGTCTGCAGGATGAACTTGCCTTCGAATTTGAGCGAGGTGCCGAGCAGCACCGTCAGCACACAGGCTTCCGCGAGCAGGCGGGCGACCGGCTCGGGATAGTCGTGACGGTTGAGGATGGCGTCGAGCATCGGCCCGAGTTGCACGGTGCGGCCGCGCACGTCGAGCGGGCCGACCTCGAAGGGTACGACATGATCGTCGCCGGCATAGCCGAACTCGCCGAGTTTGGGGTGATGTTCAGTCACTTGATGCGTTTCCAACATGACAAAGCTCCAGGGCGCGGCCATGCGGCCCGGAGGGGTGCATGCGTCCAAACGCGCTTGATTTGCGTGATGGGGCGCAAATAGGCATCGCGCCGCCCCGGATCAAGCGCTTGGAGATCAAGCGCCTGGAGATCAAGCGCCCAGACACCAGGCCAAAACCGCCTTCTGGGCGTGGAGCCGGTTCTCGGCTTCGTCGAAGACAACCGAATGCGGACCGTCGATGACCTCGTCGGTGACTTCCTCGCCGCGATGCGCCGGCAGGCAGTGCATGAACAGGGCGTCGGGCTTGGCCCTGGCCATCAGCGCCGCATTGACCTGATAGGGCGAGAAGACATTGTGGCCGCGGGCGCGGTGTTCCTGGCCCATCGACACCCAGCAGTCGGTGACGATGCAGTCGGCTTGGTCGACGGCTTCCTCGGGCGAGCGGGTGAAGTGCAGCTTGCCGCCATTGCTCTTCGACCAGTCGATATGCTTTTGCGCCGGCTCGCTGCCTTCCGGCACTGCGACGTTCAGGTTGAAGCGGAACCGCGCCGAAGCTTCGAGCAGCGAATGCAGCACGTTGTTGCCGTCGCCGGTCCAGGCGATGGTCTTGCCGGCAACCGGACCGCGATGCTCCTCGAAGGTCATGATGTCGGCCATCAGCTGACAGGGATGGGTGTCGTCGGTCAGCCCGTTGATGACCGGAATCGTGGCATTCTCGGTCAGCTCGAGCAGCCGCTCATGCGACGTGGTGCGGATCATGATGGCGTCGACATAGCGCGACAGCACCTTGGCGGTGTCGGCAATGGTCTCGGAACGGCCGAGCTGCATTTCGGTGCCGGTCAGCATGATGGTCTCGCCGCCGAGCTGTCGCATGCCGACGTCGAAGGACACGCGCGTGCGCGTCGACGGCTTGTCGAAGATCATGGCCAGCACCTTGCCTTCGAGCGGTTTGGTCCGTTCGCCGGCCTTGAGGCGCGCCTTGCGCACCACCGCATCGTCCAGCATCAGGCGCAGATCGCCTTCGGAAACGGCGGAAAGATCGGTGAAATGGCGAAGGCTCATCGGGAATGGTTCTCGGGATTACTTCGCGGCGGCCGCGGCGATGGCGTCGGTCAGGCCCTTGGCGCCGGCGCGGATGCGATCGAGCGCTTCGCCGATCTCGGCGTCGGTGACGGTCAGCGGCGGCAGCAGACGAATGACGTTGTCGCCGGCCGGCACCGCCAGCAGATGCTGGTCGCGCAGCGCCATGTTGACCTTGGTGTTGGGCATGGCGCATTTCAGGCCAAGCATCAGGCCGCTGCCCCTGATGCCTTCGATGACATCGGGAAATTCGTCGGCGACCGCCGCCAGGCCCTGCTTCATCAGCAATGCCTTGCGCTGGACGTCTTCGAGGAAGCCGTCTTCCAGCACGACGTCGAGCACAGCGTTGCCGACCGCCATGGCCAGCGGATTGCCGCCGAAAGTGGTGCCATGCACGCCTGCCGTCATGCCGACGACAGCGTCGTCGGTGGCGAGGCACGCGCCCATCGGGAAGCCGCCGCCAATGCCCTTGGCAATCGCCATGATGTCGGGCGTCACGCCGGTCCATTCATGCGCGAACAGCTTTCCGGTGCGACCGATACCGCACTGGACCTCATCGAAGATCAGCAGCAGGCCGTGCTGGTCGCAGAGCTGCCGCAGCCGTTTCAAGGATTGCGTCGGCACCGGGCGGATGCCGCCCTCGCCTTGCACCGGTTCGATCAGGATCGCGGCGGTCTCTGGTGTGATCGCCTTCTCGGCGGCGTCGATGTCGTCGAAGCCGACCTGGTCGAAGCCTTCGACCTTGGGCCCAAAACCTTCGAGATATTTGTACTGGCCGCCGGCGGCGATGGTCGCCAGCGTGCGGCCGTGGAAGGCGCCTTCGAAGGTGACGACCCGGAAGCGCTCGGGATGGCCCTTGACGAACTGGTAGCGCCGCGCCGTCTTGATCGCGCATTCGAGCGCCTCGGCGCCGGAATTGGTGAAGAACACCTTGTCGGCGAAGGTGGCGTCAGCCAGCCGCTCGCCGAGCCGGGTCTGCCCCGGGATCTCGTAGAGATTGGAGACGTGCCAGAGCTTGGCCGCCTGTTCGGTCAGCGCCGAGACCAGATGCGGATGGCTGTGGCCCAACGAATTGACCGCGATGCCGCCAGCGAAATCGAGATATCGCTCGCCCTTGTCGGTAACCAGCCAGGTGCCTTCGCCATGATCGAAGGCCAAAGGGGCGCGGGCAAAGGTCTCGTAAAGCGCCGAACCGCTCATTATATGCGTCTCCGGTACCGGAAAAATCAAAAAAGCCGCCAAAGCGGCGGCCTTTGCGGCTTATCGTGTTTTTCGGCCATGAAGTCAACGAAAACGTCGTGCAGAGGCGCGTGGCCAGCTCCCGACGAGACGCCGGCTCATAAGCGACCGGGCAAGTTGGGGAAAACCTAAAAAACCGATTCGTGTTGCACCTGGGACTCTTGTCACCGAGTCAACACATGAGGTAATTGTAGTCGGGAAATAACTAGATTTCGTGCGGCGGACCTAATCACCTAATATATGTGGTGTCTGCCCCGGCAAAGATTGCCGGGTCGGGAACGGATTCCGGCTGCCGCACACTTAGCAGGAGCGCGGTCTCATGAACTGGACTGACGAGCGGGTCGAACTTCTCAGGAAACTGTGGTCGGAGGGCTTGAGCGCAAGCCAGATCGCCGCACAACTCGGCGGGGTCAGCCGCAACGCGGTCATCGGCAAGGTGCACCGGCTGAAGCTGTCGGGCCGCGGACGCTCGACCGCGACGCCGGCGCGTCAGAAGAAGACAACGCAGGGATCTTCGATCCAGAAATCGGTGCCGCGCGCCGCAACCACGCAGCGCCATGTCACGACGTCGATCGGGGCGAACGCGCTGCAGGCGCAGTTCGACGCCGAGCCAGTGGCGCGCCACTACATCCGCCCGGTCGAAAACGTCGTCGTGCCGATCTCGCGGCATCTGCAGCTCACCGATCTCACCGAGCGCACCTGCAAATGGCCGAATGGCGACCCGCTGTCGGAAGACTTCAACTTCTGCGGCAACGAGGCGGCCGAAACCGGACCTTACTGCAAGTACCACGCAAGGGTGGCGTTCCAGCCGGCTTCAGAGCGGCGCAGAAGCCGGTAGTTAGGAATAGGGATTGGGGACTGGGCAGTAGGGAATGGGGTAGCGCTCGTGAGGCGCTACCTTATTCTGCCTACTGCCTACTGCCTACTGCCTACTGCCTACCATCACAGCCACCCACTCTTCCGAAATCGCCAATACAAAAACGAGCAGATCAGCGCGATCGAGACCAATACGACGGGATAGCCGTATTGCATCTTCAGCTCCGGCATGTCGTCGAAATTCATGCCGTAAATGCCGGCGAGCGCCGTCGGCACCGCCAGGATCGCGGCCCATGAGGCCAGCTTCTTGGTGTTCGCGGTTTCCTGGCTCTGGCCGACCAGCAGGCTGGCTTCGAAAGCGAAGGCCAGAACCTCGCGCAGGCTGTCGATCTTTTCCTGCACGGTGCGGATATGATCGGTGACATCGCGAAACAGCGGATGCATGGCGGTATGGATCTGCGGCAGGTCGGCGCTGGTCAGCCGGCGGCAGACCTCGACCAGCGGCAGCGCCGCATTGCGCAGGCGCAACAGATCGCGGCGCAGCATATAGAGCCGCTCGATGTCGGGACCGGTCATCGGCTTCAGCAGCACCCTGTCCTCGATCGCCTCGACCTCGTCCTCGATCTGCTCGAGCACCGGCATGTAGTTGTCGACGATGAAGTCGAGAATGGCGTAGAGGACGAAATCCTCGCCCTTGGCCAGTGAGTGCGGACAGCTTTCCCAGTGCTGGCGCACGGCGGCGTATGAGGTCGAGGGACCATGCCTGACGCTGACGATATAGCCTGAGCCGACGAACAGATGCGTCTCGCCGAAGGTGACGCGTCCGTCGATCAGCTGTGCAGTGCGGGCAACGATGAACAACGCATCGCCATATTGCTCGATCTTCGGCCGCTGGTGCGGATGTTCGGCGTCTTCGATCGCCAGTTCGTGCAGATGAAATTGCGCCTTGACGCGCAGCAGAAGCTCGCGGTCGGGTTCGAGCAGCCCGATCCAGACGACATGGCCCGACTTCTTGGCCCATTCACCGGCTTCCTCGATCGGAATGTCGGCGATGCGCTTGCCGGCGGTGTAGACGCTCGACGCGATGATGCCGGACGATGCCGGCGCCGGCTTGAACTCTCGGACATATTCCATCGCAGCCTCCTGAGCGCCTGGCCTTGGCCAGGAACCGAGACGCTAACATCCGGGTAGTTTAGCGCAATATGATTAAGCGTTCGAGGGGCGCGCGATCACTTCACCGGCAGCGCCGGAAGGGCAATCTTGTCGGTCTTGTCGCCCTTTGGACGCTCGGCCGGCAACTGCTCGCCGGTGACGATGTAGTAGATCGTCTCGGCAATGTTGGTGGCGTGGTCGCCGATGCGCTCGATGTTCTTGGCGCAAAACAGCAGATGCGTGCACGGCGTGATGTTGCGCGGATCTTCCATCATGTAGGTCAAAAGCTCGCGAAACAGCGAGGTGTACATGGCATCGATCTGGTCGTCGCGGTCGCGAACGAAGCCTATTTTCTCGACCGAGCGCGAGGCATAGACGTCGAGCACTTCCTTGAGCTGGGTCAAAGCGAGTTCGGCCAGCGCCTCGAGGCCGCGAAACAGGCTGGTCGGCTGGCGGCCATCAATGACGCTGACCACACGCTTGGCGACGTTCTTGGCGAGGTCACCGACCCGTTCGAGGTCGGCCGAAATGCGGATGGCGCCGACGATCTCGCGCAGATCGGTCGCCATGGGCTGGCGCTTGGCGATGATGACGATGGCTTTGTCGTCGATTTCGCGCTGGCCCTCGTCAAGCACGATGTCGTCGCGGATGACCTTCTGGGCGAGGCCGGGATCGGCATTGACCAGCGCCTGGATCGCCTGCTCGACCATGCGCTCGGCATGGCCGCCCATCGCAGCGATGCGCTTCGCCAGGTATTTCAGCTCTTCGTCATAGGCGCTGACAATGTGTACGGACTGCATGGGCGAAATGCCTTCCTTAAATCTTTGGCCTTTTGAGTCGTTTCCTCGACCCCTGTGCTGATACGCTAGCCGGATGACAGAAAGAAGAAACAGGCAGTTAGCAGATAGTACCGCCTCAGCCTGCCGGCAAATGGACCGTGAACGCCGCGCCCTTGCCAACCTCCGACTTGATCGAAAGCCGGGCGTTGTGGCGCGTCAGAATATGCTTGACGATGGACAGGCCAAGACCGGTGCCTTTCTGCGTGCGGCTGCTCTCCACGTCGACGCGATAGAAGCGCTCGGTAATGCGCGGTATGTGCTCTTCCGGGATGCCCGGGCCGTAGTCCCTGATGGTTACATCGATGCCCGGTTCCGGGCCGGCCTCGCCCCGCGCGATCGACACCGTGACGCGTCCGCCAGGCTGGCCGTATTTGCAGGCGTTTTCCAAGAGATTCTCGAACACCTGGAACAGCTCGTCGCGGTCTCCGGGCACGTCGAGCGGCCCCTCGGCGTAGTCGCGTTCGATGACGACGCCGTTCTCGCTGGCGAGCGGGCCTAGTGAATCGATGACGCTGTCGATGGTCTGGCGCAGATCGACCTCGGTTCCCGGCCTCAGGTAAGGCTTCATTTCAAGCCTCGACAGCGACAGGAGATCGTCGATGAGGCGCGCCATGCGGCCGGTCTGGTTCTGCATGATCTGCAGGAACTGCTCGCGCGCCGCCGGATCGTTGCGGGCCGGGCCGCGCAACGTCTCGACGAAGCCCGAGATTGAAGCAAGCGGGGTGCGCAACTCGTGGCTGGCATTGGCTATGAAGTCAGCGCGCATGCGGTCGATGCGGCGCGTCTCACTCTGGTCCTTGAATACCAGCACATAGAGATCGGTGGCGTGGCCGACCGAGGACGCGCTGACCCGGTAGGCCCGTTCCACCGGCAGCTTCTCGGTGTAGTCGACGGCATCGGAGGCGACGGTTCCCGACAGCACGCCGTCCAGCAAGGCCTGCATTTCCGGCGCGCGGAATTTTAGCGACAGCGACAGGCCGGGCGCGATGCCGCCAAAGGCGGCATAGGCGGCGGCATTGGCGTGGACGATGGTGGCGGTGCGGTCGAAGATGATCAGCGGATCGGCAACGGCAGCCGCAAGATATTCGCCGGAAAGCCGTTGCAGCCCGCTCGCCTCGACCGTGGTAATGGTCTCAGCAGACCGGCTGGCGCCACCGGTTGGCAGAAGCGCGGCGGCCAGCAGCACGGTCAACGCAGCCAGGACGACATAGGCGGAGATACCGGCAAACCCATAAACGGCCATGATGGCGATCGCACCGGCGGCAAGCAGCCATCGGCTGTTCCACAGCCGGCCGGCGACGGCCTGCCCCGTGGTTGTCCGCTCTGCGCCGGTGTCAGCCATTCGTGCTTTCCGTGCTTCTGCGCCGGTCCCGCCGAAACTTCCGCTGGACCGGGTTTGAGGCCCCCCATAGCATGAGTCCGCAAGCTGGAAAGGTTCGTCTCGATGAAAAAAGCCAAGGAAAGTCCCGCCGCAGAGCCGGCAAAGGGGCCGCTGAAGATCAAGGTGGACGGCAAGGAGCGGGAGTTCGACATCGAAAACCCCGAGCTTCCCAGCTGGATCGAGGACCACAAACTGACCGCAGGCGACTACCCCTACGACAAGAAAATGAAGAGCGAGGAGTATGACGAGACGCTGGAGCGGCTGCAGATCGAACTGGTCAAGGCGCAGGCCTGGCTGCAGGCGACCGGCAGCAGAGTGATGTCGCTGTTCGAGGGGCGCGATGCCGCCGGCAAGGGCGGCACCATCTCGGTGCTGCGCCAGTATCTCAATCCTCGAACCGCGCGCAACGTGGCGCTGACCAAGCCGACCCCAACCGAAGTCGGGCAATGGTACTACCAGCGCTACGTCGCCCATTTCCCGACATCGGGCGAATTCGTCACCTTCGACCGGTCCTGGTACAACCGCGGCGGCGTCGAGCCGGTGATGGGCTTCTGCACACCGGAACAGCATGCAAAATTCCTCGACGAGACGCCGCATTTCGAGCGGATGATCTCCAATGAGGGCATCTATTTCTTCAAATTCTGGCTCAACATCGGCCGCGAGACCCAGCTCGAACGGTTTCACGACCGCCGCTGGTCGCCGCTGAAGAACTGGAAGTTCTCGCCGATCGATATTGCCGGCATCACCAAATGGGACGACTACACCAAGGCGCGCGACCAGATGGTCGAGCGCACGCACAAACAGTTCGCGCCCTGGATCATCGTGCGGGCCAATGACAAGCGACGCTCGCGGCTGGCCGTCATGCGGCGCATCCTGTTGTCACTGCCCTATGATGGGCGCGATCTCGACGCCATCGGCAAGGAAGATAAGAAGATCGTCGGCGAAGGGCCGTCGTTTCTCGAGAAGTAGAGACTGGCCTCGATAGGCAGAGGCTGAAATTACAGAGCCCACCCCCACACGGAGGTGGGCTCTGTGGCCATTGTCTAAAGCGCATCGCATTTGAACGGATTCACGCGACGCGCTTTAGGTCTTTGTTTCATGCATGTCGTTCTCTCAAAACCGGGGCCACTTTGAGCGACATGCATTAAAGCGCGTCGGGTGAAGACAGTCTCACGACGCCTGCCGCATGCCGAGCATGTGGGGGGTGCCCCTGGCCAACACCGGGGCGTGATGGTTGCGGCGCGAGCGCACGACATCCAGCGTATGCTCGTTGAAGGTCAGCAGTGTGGCGACGACCTGCTGGTTGCCATAGGTGCGCTGGTAACCGAGCGGCGTCGCCAGGAAGTGCAACTGCAGCGTCCGCAGCACCCACACCGGCTCGACCTCGATAATGACCTGATCGACATTGCGAGCAAGGCCCCATTCGACGAAGCCGGCGATCAGTTCGGTGCCGACCGTAGACACGCCGCGCTTGCCATCGCGAAAGCCTGGCGCCACCGCGTAACGGGTTAGCTCCCAGACATTCGGTCCCGAAGGGCGCTTTCCCTCGCAGAGTTCCGGCATCACATCGCTAAGGAGATGCGGCCGTGTGGTCGGCAGCATCCGATGATAGCCTGCAAGCTCGCCATTGCGTATGACAAGGTGGTGTTCGGCCCCATCATGGTCGAATTGATCGATTTCGAGGCCGTCCGGGCGATCGAGATCGGTCCACCGCATCTCATCGACGAAGACCTTGTAACGCAGGCGATGGACGGCCTCCCATAGGTCGGGACGTTCCATCAGTTGTTGAGTGGTAAGGGAAAATAGCATTAGCCGTCTCCTGGGCTTAAGAGGAAGATACGGCCGGGCTTTCCCGAAAAAATTGCGCGAAGGTGTTGGCAAGGATTTCCAGGCTGCCACAGCCGACATGGCTAATATAGCTGCGTCTAAACGCCTCCGCGATGGCGTGCACCCTGTTGGCGACGCCGAGTCTGCTTTTGGCGTTAAGAAAGCATTAGCCGTCTCAAGAGGACGACAGGGGCCGGTCTTTTCTGAAGATATGACGCCAACAATGCGGCCATAAATTTCGGGCCGCCAGAACCGGCCTAGCTGATATAGCCGTGCCTGACTGCTTCGGCGACTGCCTGCACACGGTTGGCGGCGCCTAGTTTGCTCTTGGCGTTGAGAAGGTGTTTCTCAGAGGTATGCTCCGAGATGCCGAGGATCTGCGAAATCTCCCACTCGGATTTTCCGACCGCCGCCCATTGCAGGCATTCGCGCTCGCGCGGCGTCAATTCAATGTGATCGATAGATTTGCCGGCCGTCGTTTGAAGCTGCATGGCGCGGCCGATGGCATAGGTGGAGGCCAGCGAGACCATTGCGAATTCGGCTTCGGACAGTTCGACCGCCTCACCGCCCAGCGAGACCAGCGCGATCTGGCCTTCGAGCGTGATCAGCGGGAAGGCGAGGCCGTCACGCAGCTTGAACTGGCGGGCGTCGCGCATTACCTCGGCGCTGCTCTTGTCGGCGGGCATGCTTTGAACGGCATCGCGCCATTGGAATGGCGCCCGAAACTGCTTCAAATGGCTGACGACCGGATCGTGGTCGACGTAGTTGCGCGATAAGTAACGCTCCAGCCATTCGCTAGGCCAATCGCAGAGCAGCACATGGTCCTTCGTCTGGCTGCTTGGTGTACCGGGCTGCGGCACCGTTGCGGCTATCAGGGCCGTCAATCCGAAATTCGAGGTGACACTAAGTAGCTGCTCGCACACCGCAGCCGACGTGTCGGCACGCTGCACCCGGTCAATATATTCAAGTGTCCGGTCAAAATAACCCATCGCAACATCTACCCCATGTTGCCTACCGCTCTTGAGACCGATGCTACGTGCCTGCCCCGCACTTAGCCATCAACCCCGGATTGCAAAGCCACATCCTTAGCTTTTCTAACGCCAGCGACCGCCAACCCCGGGCCGACTCTGTGCGGCTATTTGCAACCTCGCCAAAGCATAACCCGAAATTTGCCCTTTGAAATCAAAAACAATTGTGCCTGCGCCGTTTTCGTATCACAAGCCAACGGCCAAGACGGGCGGAGTTTTTTCGTGACATCACGCTGGATAACCATCGCCTTGCTGTCGATGCTGATCGGAGTGCAGCCGTTTGCCGGCGCTGTGCGGGCAGCGGAACCGCAGGTGCCGGTGCTTTGGGATGCCAAGGAGCGGCTGCCGAAGCCGGACCTTTCGGCGCTGCCGAGGCTCAGGTTCCTCACCACAACCGATTTCCCGCCCTTCAACTTTCTCGACGGCACGGGCCGATTGTCCGGATTCCACATCGACCTTGCGCGGGCGATTTGCGCCGAACTCGACATCGCCGACAAATGCCAGATCCAGGCGCTGCCCTGGGCCGAACTCGACGACGCGTTGCAGAAGGGCGAAGGCGAGGCGATCATCGCCGGCATCGCCGCCACGCCGGAGACGCGGGCGAAGTACAGCTTTTCGCGCTCCTATCTACAGTTTCCCGCGCGCTTCATCATGCCGAAGACCAAGGCCTTCGCGGAGCCGATCCTCGACAAATTGCGCTCGAAGCGGGTCGGCGTGCTGGCCGGCTCGGCGCATGAAAAGATGCTGCGCGACTATTTCGGCACCGTGCAGATCATCCGATTCGACCGGCCGGAAGACCTCTACAGCGACTTGAAGAGCGCCAAGATCGATGCCGCCTTCGGCGACGGCATGCGTTTTTCCTTCTGGCTGGGCGGCACGGACGCCGCCGGTTGCTGCCGCTTCGCCGGTGGCCCTTACCTGGCGCCGGAATATCTGGGCTCCGGCATGACCATTGCCACCCGGGCCAGCGACCCAGCGCTGGCCGCAGCCATGGACTACGCGCTGCAGGAGATATCGGTGAAAGGCACCTTCGCCGAATTCTACCTGCGCTATTTCCCGGTCAGTTTCTTCTGATCCGGTTCCCGGTCAGTTTCTTCTGATCCGGTTCCCGGTCAGTTTCTTCTACGGACTGGATCAGGTCAGCGTGCGCAGGCGGGCCTTCGCCCCGCGCGCGATGGCCGCGGCGGTCAGCGTGTCGACATCGAGCTCACGCCGGATCAACTGCAGCACCCGCAATTCCTCCATGCGCATTTCGAGATCGACGGCGGCAACTTCGAAGGCGGCGGCATAAGCGGTGTCGCGCAACCGCTCGGGCAAAGTCTCGGCGACACGCTCGAGCACGCCTTCCAATCCATCCTTTTCATGCAGCATCTTCTGGCAGTCCTGCGCAATGGCGATCAGCCTGTCCTGCTTGAAATCCTCGAACACCGGCCAGCTGCGGACGACGTCGCCGATGCGCGCCAGTTCGATATCGGTCATGTCGCGATCGGAAGCCGAGGTGATGACCATCAGGTAGATCACGGCTTCATGGGTGGACGGCAACGGCATTCAAAACTCCTTGAAAGTGAGGGTCGAAGGTAGGGACGTCACGGCGCCGTCGCAAGGAAAACGCCTGATATCGTTGACGCTCCGCCCTGTCGCGCCTAGAGACCCGGTTGAAAAATCTTACCAGCCGCGAAAGCCGGCCATGACTGGAACTTTGACATGACGGGATCAAACATCGCCGATCTCAACCCCGAAATGCTTGCGGCAGCCGCCGAAAGCAAGGCCTGGCCGTTCGAGGAAGCCAAAAAGATCATCGAGCGCTACAAGGGCGGCGACTTCCCGGAGATCGTCCTGTTCGAGACCGGCTACGGCCCGTCGGGCCTGCCGCATATCGGCACGTTCGGCGAGGTCGCGCGCACCTCGATGGTGCGCCATGCCTTTCACGTGCTGACCGGGAACAAGGTCAAGACCAAGCTGCTCTGCTTCTCCGACGATATGGACGGCATGCGCAAAATCCCCGACAATGTGCCGGATCGCGCAGCCCTCGAGCCTTATCTTCATATGCCGCTTTCGTCGGTGCCCAATCCGTTCGGCGGCGACTATGCGAGCTTTGCCGACCACAACAACGCGATGCTGTGCCGCTTCCTCGACACGTTCGGCTTCGACTACGAATTCGCCAGCGCCACGCAGTACTACAAGGCCGGCCGCTTCGATGCGATGCTGGTGCGCGCCGCCGAGCGCTATGAGCAGATCATGGCGGTGATGCTGCCGACGCTAGGGCCGGAGCGGCAGGCAACCTACAGCCCGTTCCTGCCGATCTCGCCGAAGAGCGGGCGCGTGCTCTACGTGCCGATGAAGCATGTCGACGCCAAGGCCGGCAACATCACCTTCGACGATGAGGGCACCGAGACCACGCTTTCGGTGACCGGCGGGAAGGTCAAGCTGCAGTGGAAGCCGGATTTCGGCATGCGCTGGGCAGCGCTCGGCGTCGATTTCGAAATGTTCGGCAAGGACCACCAGACGAACGCGGTGATCTACGACCGCATCTGCAACATTCTCGGCGGGCGCGCGCCCGAGCATTTCGTCTACGAACTGTTCCTGGACGAGAACGGCCAGAAGATCTCGAAGTCGAAGGGCAACGGGCTGACCATCGACGAATGGCTGCGCTACGCGCCGACCGAAAGCCTCGGCCTCTATATGTATCAGCGGCCAAGGCAGGCGAAAAAGCTCTATTTCGACGTCATCCCACGCGCCGTCGACGAGTACTACACCTTCCTCAACGCCTATCCGCGCCAGGACTGGAAGGAGCGGCTGGGCAATCCGGTCTGGCACATGCATGACGGCAAGCCGCCTGCCATCGACATGCCGGTGCCGTTCTCGCTGCTGCTCAACCTGGTCAGCGCCTCCAACGCGCAAAACAAGGATGTGCTGTGGGGCTTCATCTCGCGCCATGCATCTGGCGTGACGCCGGCAACGCATCCCGAACTCGACCAGCTGGTCGGTTTCGCCATCCGCTACTTCGACGATTTCGTGAAGCCGACGAAGACCTTCCGGCCGGCCGACGATGTCGAACGCGTGGCGCTGGAAGCGCTTGGCAACGCGCTTGCTGGCCTGCCGGCCGGCGCCGACGGCGAAGCGATCCAGAACGCTTCGCTCAACGTCGCGCGCAAGATCGAACGCTATCAGGACCATTCGAAGAAGAGCCCGGACGGCGGCCCTGGTGTCTCGGGCGCTTTCTTCCAGATGATCTACCAGGTGCTGATCGGCCAGGAACGCGGACCGCGCTTCGGTTCGTTCGCAGCCCTCTACGGCATCGCCGAAACCCGCGCCCTCATTGAGCGGGCGCTGGCTGGTCAGCTGGCGGCGTAATTTCCGTCCCGGCCGGCGGCGTGTCTATCGCCGGGGCATCGAGGATCGGTTGCGACGCCGTCGGTGCCGCAACAGGCGTTGGCGCCGGTGGCAGGCCGCCAAGATCGGGCGCGGCGCCGAAGACGCCCTTCTTGGCGGCGCGCGCCTTGTCGCCCGCTTCGACATAGGGGCCGCCTGCCGTGGCGCGCGCCCAGCCGTTTTCGACCAGCCACTGGCCGACATCCAGCTTGCCGATGCGGCATTCGGCGGCGATCAACGCACGGTCGGCCTCCGGCGGCACCTTGCAGGCAACGGCCCGGCCGCGCAGGAAAGACCGGAACGCGGTGCGCGCCCTGATACCGCAAGCCCAGGACTTGCCGCCCTCGGTGCAGGTCTCGTCTTGCCTGACGATGTCGATGCCGGAGACCGTCACGGAATAACCATTGGCTTCGATCAGGCCGGCGGCGGCCGCGACCGGCTGGAACAGTTTTGTTCCTCCCCAGTCGTCGACCGCTCTGCGCCCACGCGGCTTGGGCGGTCCGGCCAGCGCCAGGTCGCTCAGCGGCGCGCGTGGCTCGACCCGTTCAAGTTCTTCTGCCGGCAGCGGCGGCGGAGCGATGGCCTCGGGATCGATCGCCCTCGAATGCACCGGAGGCGAGTGCATCGGAGGCTTGACGGGCTGGACCTCGGGGATCGCCGACGTCGCCGGCTCCTCGGGCACGGCCTCGGTGTCCGGGTCGATCTGGTCGACGGTGATGGCGGTGCTTTCGTGATGCAGCGCGCGACCGCCGGCGACGACAATGGCGACCATCACCGGGATCGCCAGGAGGGCTATGAGGATTTGAAGCAGACGCACCGCGAGACCTACTGGCTTGCCCAGACGATCCGCGCCACCCATTCGACATCGCGCATCGCGATGTCGCGGTCCGGGTGGTCGGGGTTGAGCGAAATCAGCACGATCGATTTCGTCGTCTGGCGGTCGAGCACCTTGGCCATGACTTCGCCGGCATTGGTCTTGACGACGACGCGGTCGCCCTTGCGGGTAGCGGCGCCCGGCTCGACGATCAGCACATCGCCATTGCGGTACAGCGGCAGCATGGAATCGCCCTGCACCTTCAACGCATAAGAGGTTTCGGCCGCCCGTGCCGGAAGCTCGACAAGGTCCCAGCCCTGGCCTGAGGGATAGCCGGCATCATCGAAGAAGCCGCCGGCGCCGGCCTGGGCAAAGCCGAGCAGCGGCACCGCCGAACGCTGCGCGGCTACCGAGCCCGAAGCGGCCTTGGCACGGCCTTCGACCAGCCCGGTGAATTCGTCGAGCGAGGCGCCGGTCGCCTCGATGATCTTCGCCAGCGATTCGGTCGACGGCCAGCGCGGCCGTCCATCCGAGGACAGCCGCTTCGATTTGTTGAAAGCGGTGGAGTCCAGACCGGCTCGCCGGGCCAGGCCGGAGGCCGACAACGAATAGCGCTCAGCGAGAGCGTCGATGGCTGCCCAAACTCGGTCATGCGAGAGCAATTCGCTCTCCTCAAAACAGGAAAAAATACCTTTTCCTTCTAACGCGCGGTCATCCGATTGTCCACCGGCGCGCGGCCCGATCCCCTAAAAAGCTGTGTGCGGCGAAGTCGTCACGATGCCTCAAACTGCCTTGGCAAGGCTGCGCAATCCCTGGTCGGAGCTCATGAAACCCCGCTCGGCCTAGGTCGGCGGTCGCGGTTGAACGGAGCGGGCAAGCGTACTGTTGGACGCGCCAAGGACGCTGTAGCATTTTGATTTGGCGCATGACCCCGAAAATCGATTCCGATTTTCGGGGTCATGCGCGAGGTCGGCGAGCATCATGTAGCGGGCGTTGTTGAGATGGAGGTTGAAGTCGATCTCGGTCGGCAGGCAGCGAAAAGCCAGTCGGCTTTCGCTACCGACCGCATAAGGCCACGGCGCCTTGCCGTGGCCATCATGCGCGCAAGGCGCCCCCAGACGTACATGGGGCGCTAGCTCAAGCGGCCTTCTTCACCTCGCCTTTCGCATAGGGATCGAAGCGCTGGTAGAAGGTCTCGCCCTTCTCGGCCAGGTCGAGCAGCAGCTTTGGCGCCTTGAACTCGGCGCCGTATTTCTTCTGCAGGCCTTTGGCTATTCTGACGAACTCCCTGGCGCCGATGCCGTCGATATAGGACAGCGCGCCGCCGGTGAATGGCGCGAAACCAAAGGCGAGGATCGAGCCGACATCGGCCTCGCGCGGATCGGTGACGATGCCTTCCTCCATCACCCGGGCCGCTTCCAGCGCAATGGTGACCAGCAGGCGCTGCTGCAGTTCCTCATAGTCGACCTTCTCGGCCTCCAGCTGCGGATAGAGATCCTTCAGGCCCGGCCACAGCTTCTTCTTGGCAGGCTTGGCGGGATAGTCGTAAAAACCCTTGCCGTTCTTGCGGCCGAAGCGGCCATGGGTGTCGACCAGCGTGTTGATCAACGCCATCTGCCTGGGGTCGACGGCCTTGTCGCCGAGATCCCTGACGGTCTGCTTCATGATCTTCTGGGCAAGGTCGATCGCCGTCTCGTCGGTCAGCGCCAGCGGGCCGACCGGCATGCCGGCGGCCTTGGCGGCGTTCTCGATCATCGGCGCCGGAACGCCTTCGATCAGCATCTTGTAGGCTTCCGACATGTAGCGCAGCACGCAGCGGTTGACGTAGAAGCCGCGCGTGTCGTTGACGACGATCGGCGTCTTCTTGATGGCGCGCACGAAATCGATCGCGGTGGCCAGCGCCTTGTCGCCGGTCTTCTTGCCCAAAATGATCTCGACCAGCATCATCTTGTCGACCGGCGAGAAGAAGTGGATGCCGACGAAATTCTTCGGCCGCGCCGAATTCTTGGCCAGTGCGGTGATCGGGATGGTCGAGGTGTTGGAGGCGAAGATCGCCGACGATTTCAGCACGGCTTCGGCCTGCTCGGTGGCAGCCTTCTTGACGGCCGAATCCTCGAACACCGCCTCGACCACCAGATCGCAGCCGGCGAGATCGGCATAGTCGGCCGACGGCGTGATCAGCGACAGAAGTCTGTCCTTCTCCTCGGGCTTGACGCGGCCCTTCTTGACCTGATCGGAGATCAGGCTGTCGGAATGCGTCTTGCCCTTTTCGGCCGACGCCATGTCGCGGTCGAGCAGGACGACCGGGATGCCAGCCTTGGCGGTGACAAAGGCGATGCCGGCGCCCATGAAGCCGGCGCCGAGAATACCGATCTTCTTGAACTTGGTCTCCGGCACGCCGGCCGGGCGGCGGGCGCCCTTGTTGAGCTCCTGCAGCGAGACGAACAGCGAGCGGATCATCGCTGCTGCTTCCTTCGACTGCATGATTTCGGTGAAATAGCGCTGTTCGATCCGCAGACCGGTGTCGAACGGCACCAGCAGGCCTTCATAGACGCATTTCAGGATCGCCGCGGCGGCCGGATAATTGCCGTAGGTCTCGCGGCGCAGGATGGCGATGGCCGGCGGCCACAGATTGAAGCCGGCGGGCGAATAGATTTGGCCGCCGGGCAGCTTGAAGCCCTTCTCGTCCCAGGGCTGGACGGCTTTCAGGCCGTTCCTGATCATCGCTTTGGCGGTCTCGATCAGCTTGCCGGGTTCGGCGACCTCGTGGATCAGCCCCATCGCCTTGGCTTTCTGCGGCGACAGCGTCTGGCCGGTGGTCAGCATCTGCAACGCCTGCTGCTGGTCGGTCAGGCGCGGCACGCGTTGGGTGCCACCGGCGCCGGGGAAGATGCCGACCTTGACTTCCGGCAAGGCCATCTTGACCTTTTCGGAGTCAGCGGCAACGCGGCCATGACAGGCCAGCGACAGCTCGAACGCGCCACCCATGCAGGTGCCGTTGATCGCCGAGACCCAAGGCTTGCCCGACGTTTCGAGCTTGCGCCACAAGCCACCCATGCGGCCGGCATTGTCGAACAAAAGCTGTGCCGCCTTCTCCGGGTCCTTGGTCTTCTCCTTGGCAAATACGGCCAGCATCTTCTGCAGCATGGTCAGGTCGGCGCCGCCGGAGAAGCTGTCCTTTCCCGAGGTGATCACCGCGCCCTTGATGGCGGCGTCGGCCACCACATGGTCGATGATCTTCTCGAGCTCGTTCATCACCTCTTCGGTGAAGACGTTCATCGAGCGGTCCGGCATGTTCCAGGTGACCAGCGCGATGCCGTCTGCGTCGGTGTCGACCGTGAAGTTTGTATAAGTCATGTCTCTCTCCTTCCGGCCGAAAATCAGACGCGTTCGATAATCGTTGCGGTGCCCATGCCGGCGCCGATGCAGAGCGTCACCAGAGCGGTGTTCAAATCGCGGCGCTCGAGCTCGTCCAGCACCGTGCCCAGGATCATCGCGCCGGTGGCGCCGAGCGGATGGCCCATGGCGATGGCGCCGCCATTGACGTTGATCTTGTCGTGCGGGATTTCGAATGCCTGCATGTAGCGCAGCACCACTGAGGCGAAGGCCTCGTTGAGCTCGAACAGGTCGATATCCGACAGCTTCATCTTGGCGCGCTTCAGAAGCTTCTCGGTGACGTCGACCGGACCGGTAAGCATCAGCACCGGCTCGGAGCCGATGTTGGCAAAGGCGCGGATGCGGGCGCGTGGCTTCAGGCCCATCGTCTTGCCGGCCTTCTTCGAGCCGAGCAGTACGGCGGCCGCACCATCGACGATGCCGGACGAGTTGCCGGCATGGTGGACGTGGTTGACCTCTTCCACCTCAGGGTGCTTCTGCACGGCGACCGCGTCGAAGCCGCCCATTTCGCCAGGCATGACGAAGGACGGGTTGAGCGAGGCCAGCGACTGCATGTCGGTCGACGGCCGCATATGCTCGTCATGATCAAGGATGGTGAGGCCGTTCTGGTCCTTGATCGGTATGACGGAGTTCTTGAAACGGCCATCGGCCCAGGCCTTGCCGGCGCGCTTCTGGCTCTCGACCGCATAGGCATCGACGTCGTCGCGCGAAAAACCATATTTGGTGGCGATCAAATCGGCCGATATGCCTTGCGGCACGAACCAGCCGGGCAGGCCGACGGACGGGTCCATGAACCAGGCGCCGCCCGAGGCGCCCATGCCGACGCGCGACATCGATTCCACGCCGCCTGCAATGACGATCTCGTCGGCGCCTTGAGCGATCTTGGCGGCGCCGAAATTGATGGCGTCGAGGCCTGAGGCGCAGAAGCGCGAGATCTGCATGCCCGGCGCCTTGTTGTCGTAGCCGGCCTCGAAGGCGGCGGCACGCGGAATGACGGAGCCGGCTTCGCCGACCGGATCGACGCAGCCGAAGATGATGTCGTCGACGTTTGCAGTGTCGAGGCCGTTGCGGTCGCGCAACGCTTCAAGCGTCCTGGCCGCAAGCCGCACCGCCGGCACCTCGTGCAGCGAGCCATCCTTCTTGCCCTTGCCGCGCGGTGTGCGCACGGCGTCATAGACATAAGCTTCGGCCATTTGCTTGCTCCTTGCTTTGCCGACGTCGCTCTCAGAGAGAGCGGCCGATCAGCAATTTCATGATCTCGTTGGTGCCGCCGTAGATGCGCTGGACGCGGGCGTCGCGGAACATGCGGGCGATCGGATATTCATTCATGTAGCCATAGCCGCCATGCAATTGAAGGCATTCGTCGACGACTTTTCCCTGCAGGTCCGAGAGCCAGTATTTCGCCATCGACGCCGTCACCGGATCGAGGCCGTCATTGATGTGGCGGGTGACGCAATCATTGTAGAAGACCCGGCCGATGGTCGCCTCGGTCTTCAGTTCGGCGAGCTTGAACTGGGTGTTCTGGAACTCGATGATCGCCTTGCCGAAGGCCTTGCGATCCTTGACGTAGTCGATGGTCAGCGCAAGCGCGCGTTCGATCATGGCGATGGCGCCGGTGCCGATCTGCAGGCGCTCCTGTGGCAATTGCTGCATCAGTTGGATGAAGCCCTGTCCCTCTTCGTGGCCAAGCAGGTTCGAGGTCGGCACGCGCAGATCATTGAAGAACAGCTCCGACGTGTCGTTGGCCTTCAGGCCGATCTTGTCGAGGTTGCGGCCGCGTTCGAAGCCTTCGGCCTCGTCGGTCTCGACGACGATCAGCGAGGTGCCCTTGGCGCCTTTGGCCGGATCGGTCTTGGTGACGACGATGATGAAATTGGCCAGCTGGCCGTTGGTTATGAAGGTCTTGGAACCGTTGATCTTGTACTGGTTGCCGTCCTTCTCGGCCCGCGTCTTGACGCCTTGCAGGTCGGAGCCGGCGCCCGGCTCGGTCATGGCGATGGCGCCGATCAGTTCGCCGGTCGCCAGTTTCGGCAGCCATTTCTTCTTCTGCTCTTCCGAGCCGTAATGAAGGATGTAAGGGGCAACGATCGCATTGTGCAGGCCGATGCCGAAACCGTCGACGCCGACATGGCCGATCGCCTCGATGATGGCGCTCTCATGCGCGAAGGTGCCGCCGGAGCCGCCATATTCCTCCGGGATCGAGGCGCAGAGCAGGCCGGCGGAACCTGCCTTGCGCCAGCTCTCGCGGTCGACCATCTCGTTCTTCTCGAACTCGTCGTAGCGCGGCGCGATCTCTTCCGACATGAAGCGATGCGCCATGTCGTAGAGCATGCCGACTAGATCGGAAGAGCACACGTCTGAACTCNTGGCCAGCGTCCCCCTCCCCCTTGAGGGGAGGGTGGCCGCGAAGCGGTCGGGTGGGGTCGCCGATGACGTGCTCGACCTTATCTTCGGAATTGACGCGGGTTTGGGGCATTGCGATCATCTCCTACCAAAGCGCCAACCAGCCGGCGCACTGCACGCAGGACCCCTCCCGGCCCTTCGGGCCACCCTCCCCTCAAGGGGGAGGGGGACGCTGGCCATTTCTAGAACGCTTCCGCAGGCAGCGCCATTAGCGTGTCCGCACCACTGGAAATGCGGGCCAGATGTGCCGATGTCTCGGGCATGATCCGCTCCATGAAGAAGCGCGCCGTCACCACCTTGTTGTCGTAAAAAGCCCCATTTTCGTGGACAGATTGGGAGCCATTGGCGCCGGTCTTGCCGAGCGCGGCCTTGGCCATCTGCGCCCACATGTAGCCCAGCGCCACCAGGCCGAAGAGATGCATGTAATCGGTCGACGCGGCGCCGGCATTGTCGGGCTTGGCCATGCCGTTCTGCACCAGCCACATGGTCGCCGCCTGCAGATCGTTGAGGCCCTTCTTCAGCGCCTTCGTGAAAGGCGCCAGCTTGTCGTCGGCACGGTTCTCCTCGCAGAACTCGCCGACGTCCTTGAAGAAGGCCTGCACGGCGCGGCCGCCATTCAGACCAAGCTTGCGGCCGACGAGGTCGAGCGCCTGGATGCCGTTGGCGCCTTCATAGATCATGGCAATGCGGGCATCGCGCACGAACTGGCTCATGCCGTGTTCTTCGATGTAGCCGTGGCCGCCGAACACCTGCTGCGCCATGACGGCATGGTCGAAGCCCTTGTCGGTGAGCACGCCCTTGATCACCGGCGTCAGCAGGCCTGTATAGTCGTCGGCCGCCTGGCGATCCTTGTCGTCGGCGGAGCGGTGGGCGATGTCGGACTTGATCGCCGTCCACAGCGCCAGCGCGCGGCCGGCCTCGTTGAAGGCCTTCATGGTCATCAGCGAGCGGCGGATGTCGGGATGGACGATGATCGGATCGGCTTGTCTGTCCGGCGCCTTGGCGCCCGACAGCGAGCGGCCCTGCAGCCGGTCCTTGGCGTAGGAGACCGCGTTCTGGTAGGCGATCTCGGACAGCGACAGGCCCTGCAGGCCGACGCCGAGGCGGGCTTCGTTCATCATCGTGAACATCGCCTTCAGGCCGCCACTGGCCTCACCGAGCAGCGTGCCTTCGGCCTCGTCATAATTCATGACGCAAGTCGAATTGCCGTGGATGCCCATCTTCTCCTCGATCGACCCGCAGGAGAGCGTGTTCTTCTCGCCCGGATTGCCCGAGGCATCGAGCTTCAGCTTTGGCACGATGAACAGCGAGATCCCCTTCACGCCTGCCGGCGCACCTTCGATGCGGGCCAACACGAGATGGACGATGTTTTCCGACATGTCGTGCTCGCCGGCCGAGATGAAGATCTTCTGGCCTGAGATCTTGTAGGTGCCGTTGCCGTTCGGCACCGCCTTGGTGCGCAGCAGACCGAGATCGGTACCGCAATGCGGCTCGGTCAGGTTCATGGTACCGGTCCAGGACCCCTCGACCAGCTTCGGCAGCCATGTCGCCTTCTGCTCGTCGGTGCCGTGTGTGATGATCGCAGCGATAGCGCCTTGCGTCAGGCCGGGATACATCATCAGCGCCATGTTGGCCGAAACCATGTATTCGGCAACCGCGGTGTGCACGGCATAGGGCAGCCCCTGGCCGCCGAACTCGACGGGCGCCGCCAGTCCCATCCAGCCGCCTTCGCGATACTGGTCGTAGGCTTCCTTGAAGCCCTTCGGCGTCGTCACCGAGCCGTCCTCATGGCGCACGCAGCCTTCCATGTCACCGACGCGGTTCAGAGGATGCATAACGTTTTCGGCGAGCTTGGCGCCTTCGGCGAGGATCGCCTCGACAACGTCGGGCGTCGCGTCGGCAAATCCGGGAAGGTTGGAGTAGCGCTGATAACCCAGCACCTCGTTGAGCACGAACAGCGTGTCCTGGACCGGCGCCCTGTAGATCGGCATGTGTTTCCTCCACCATGCGGGTCTTGGCCGCGAGATCGAGCCCCGAAACATGAGGTTGGGGCGGCATGCGGGCCAATGTTGAAAGCGGGATAGCAAAAATTGACGTTTGCGTAAACGTCAATTTTGTCGCCGGGACAAAATTTACCTATGCCAGCCTATCGGCACGAGCGGTGCATGGCTTTGTGCAAAGCGAGGGGGGTCAAACAAAAAGAGCCGCGCGGGCGGCCGCGCGGCTCTTAAGTTCAAAGCTTTCGCCGGGAGCTGCGGAGCAAAATCAGCTGGCGGCGCTGGCCGGGGCCGAACGCTCGGACAGCATCTGGCGCACGGCCGACATCGAGCCGCTCAGCTCGTTGATGGCGTCGTCGATCAGCGCGCGCTGCTTCTGCAGGCGGGCTAGCTGCTTCTCCGACTTGTCGAGAGCCAGCCGCAATTGCTTGGTGTTGGATCCCGTGGGATCGTAGAGATCCATCATCTGCTTGACGTCGCGCAGCGAGAACCCGACCTTGCGGCCGAGCAGGATCAGCTTCAGCCGCGCCTTGTCGCGGCGCGTGTAGAGGCGCGTTGCCCCATCGCGTTTCGGATTGAGCAGGCCCTTGTCTTCATAGAAACGCAGCGTGCGCAGCGTCACGCCGTATTTCTTGGCCATCTCGCCGATGCGCACGAGCTCCTCACTGGCTTCGGCAGACATATTGTTGGTGTTGGCCGCGGCTTCGCCGGGCGAAACAAGTTTCATAGTCACTGGCTTTCCCCTGTCGTGGCATCGCGGTCTCGGACCTTGCAACGCCTGAGTGGAAGCGGGGGCATGCTTCCAGTCGTGGTTTCAACTAATTCATCGCAAAAGGCACGAACGGCGCCCCTCTTACGTTTACGTCAATTCTATAACGATAGCCGTCGCATGACGCAAGGGCGTTCTGGGATTGCGAAACCTTATGCCGCACCCCCGGCGCCGGGTCCGAACGGGCACCGCCTGTATTTCAGCAATGCCGTAACTTCTTAAGCTTGGTTAACACCTTGTTTACCACGATGGGTGAAATGTGCGGATGTCGGTCACCCGTGTTTATCCTGTAGCGAATTTTTCACGGTTTTTCGGAGAGCGGGCCTGGCCCGGGAAGCTCGTCTTCCGCCGCAGCAGTGCCGCGCGGCCGCCTTCGTTCCCGACAAGGACTTGGGAAACTGGCAGCAAGCCGGCCATTCTGAAAAACGGACGCATCGATGAACAGCAAGCGGTCCTATCTCGATACACTCAACGCCGGCAGGCCGCGCAGGCCGAACACCACGCTTGACGAATTGAACCGCTCGCTGGAAACGCTGGAGCAGCGGCTGGAGCGCAAGCGCGAGGACGCCGCCGAGCGCTTCGATCCGCGCCGGCCCGCTCCGGAGCCGCGCTACGCAAGTGCCCAGCCCTACGCCCCGCCGCCGCGCTGGTACGAGGACCCGCAGCCCGCGCCGCGGCCGAAAAGCCCTGTGACGGCCGCCTTCGACCAGAACTATCAGGCGATCGCGCGCGACATCGACCGCGTGCGCGGCCAGGAAGACAGCGTCGCCGTGGTCGGCAAGATCGCCGGCGAATTGCGTGGCCTGCGCGAGGAACTGCGCCATCAGATGACGGCCGGCCTGCAGCGCGAATTCGCCGCGTTGCGCAAGGACATCGAACGGGCCTTCCAGGCGAGCAACCAATCGGGTGGTCAGGCAGGCGGCTTGCCCGGCAAGGGCAGCGCCGAACTCGGCGTCGAATTCGAGCGGCTGTCCGGCGCCATCCAGACGCTGGCCGAGAAGAGCGACGACCGAAGCGTCAACATGCTGCGGCTCGAGCTCGAGCAGGTAAAGACGGCGCTCGACACATTGGCGCGCGAGGAAAGCGTGCTGAAGGTCGACCGCCGCTGGGACGATTTCGACCGCCGCTGGAGCGCGTTCGAGGACCGTGTCGACGCCGACCAGCGCAACCGCGCCGACGGCCCCGGATTTTCGGCCCTGACCGACCGGCTCGAACAGATCAGCAATGCGGTCCACAATCTGCCGGAATCGCTGTCGCTGCGCTCGATGGAAGAAAAGGTGCGCACGCTTGCCGGCGCCGTCGATCATTTCGTCAGCCAGCAGAGCAACCGCGGCGGCGACACGCTTGGCCTGATCGACGAACGGCTCGATGAGATTTCGCGCGCCATCGTCGCCTCCACCGTCGCCGCACAGGCCAATTCCTTCGACCCCGAACCGTTCGAGCGCATCGAGAAGCGGATCGCCTCGCTGGCGCAGCAGATCGAGGAAGTCGTGCAGGTTCGTCCGAGCGGCGAGGTTCTCGACCGTCTCAGCACGCTGTCGAACAGGGTCGACGAGCTTGCCGGCCGCGCCAATCTGCCGGAACAGGCGATGGAGCGCCTCGGCAAGCAGATCGCGATGATCGCCGACAAGATCGACCGCGCCCCGGCGATGCCCGACGCCGACTATATCTTCCAGGGTCTGGAACAGCGCTTCGACGTGCTGTCGGGCATGATGGAACGCCGGCAGGGCGACGCCATCGAACAGGGCAACATGCTGTTTCGCGATCTCGAGCGGCGGCTGGACGAGGTTGCCGACCGGCTGGACCAGCGCCAGCCGCAGGCTGACAGCGCCGGCATCATGGACGCCATCGACGCACGCTTCACCGCGCTCGCCCAACGCATGGAGACGCGCATTCCCGATCCTGCCAACGAGGCGGCGATCCGTGGCCTGGAAAGCCGGCTCGAAGACATTTCAAGCAGGCTGGAATCGTCGGCCGCGCAGGTCGCCGGCATCGATCCGGCACTGATCCGCAGCCTCGAGGCGCAGGTCTCCGGCCTATCGGCGCATCTGTCGAAGCCCGGCACGCCGCTGCCGGAATTCGAGGACATCAGCCCGCGCCTCAACGAAATCGAGAAGTCGCTGGCCGGAACCCGCGAATCCATCATGGGCGCGGCACGGGAAGCGGCCGAGAGCGCCGTGCGCTCGCTAGCAGATTCCAACGCCAACACCGCGGCCGTTACCGGCCTTGCCCAGGATCTGAAGACGCTGGAAGCGCTGACGCGCCGTTCGGACGAGCGCAATTCACGGACATTCGAGGCTATCCACGACACGTTGCTCAAGATCGTCGATCGTCTGGGCTCGCTGGAGACCAGCGAACCGGCCGAGGCGGTGAGCGAGCTTCTGGATGCCCAGGCCGAGCCGGCGCGGCGGGCCCGCGCTGCACGCGCCTCCAAGATTTCGGTGCAGGACGCGCCATCGATGGATATCGACCAGCCGCTGCCGCTGACCGGAGACATGGCCGATCTCGACGGCCGCGCCGCCGCCATCATGCGCAGCGAGCCGGATATGCGCGCCGACCCGGGTACGCGTAGCGACCTGGGTACGCGTAGCGACCTGGGTACGCGTAGCGACCCGGTCATGGGCAGCGAACCCGTGCGGCGCTCGCCAGCCGAGGCTGCCGCGGCCGCTGCCCAGGCAGCGCTCGGTTCCGACAGGATTGCCGAGAAAGGCGAAGCCACGGCCAAGACGTCGCTGTTCGGTGGATTGGCGCGCGCCTTCAGGGGCAAGAAGCCGGCTGACATGCCGCCGCTTGCCGGCTCGGGGCCTAATGTCGACATGCCGAGCGTCGATCTCGACGAGCCGCTCGATCCGAAGCTCGCCAACCGGCCGTTGGAGCCGGGCTCCGGCGCGCCCGACCTCAACGCCATCATGAAGCGCGTGCGCGACGAGCGCGGCCCGCCGGTGCGCCAAAACTCCAGCGATGCGTCGAAATCCGACTTCATTGCCGCGGCCAGGCGCGCGGCGCAGGCAGCGGCCGCCGAGGCCGACGCGTTGAAACGCCAGTCCACCATGAAGGGCCCGGTCAAGGCGCTTCGTATCGGCGACCTGCTCAAGGCGCGGCGCAAGCCGATCCTGATGGGAGCGGTCGCGATCATGCTGGCGCTTGCCGGCCTCCAGTTGGGCAAGGCCTTCTTCGCCGACCCGGTCGAGGTCGCAAGCAACGATACAGCGCCGATCGTCGCCTCGCAGCCGGTCGAGACTGCCTCGGTCAACGCTGCCAGCCAACCCAAGGCAGAACAGCAGGTGGCCGTGCAGGACTTGCCGGCCCGGATCGTCAGGCAGGCGGAGCCCACGGAACCGGCAGCTGGCAACGATGCGCCAATGAATGCGGCCTCGGTCGCCGCGCCCGAAGTGCCGGCGGTGGAGCCCGCGCCAGCGCCGATGGCTTTGGCCGATCCGGCCCCCGCGCCAAATGCAATGCTGCCGACCACCGCCACTGCGGAACCGGCGGCTGCCGACGCGCAGCCTGCGGCCGCCGTCATGGCGCCCTCGGCCTCGGATACGACGGCCTCGGATACTACCGGCGCCGTTCCGCCGGCTGATGCCGCGGTAACACCTGTCGTGGCCAAGATAGACGTTCCGGCCGATGCCGGCCCGCAAGCCTTGCGCGACGCGGCTGCCGGCGGTGACGCCAAGGCGCTGTTCGAGCTCGGTTCGCGCTATGCTGAATCGCGCGGCGTCAAGGAAGACATGGCGGCAGCGGCCAAATGGTACGAAAAGTCGGCCGAGCTCGGCTTCGCACCGGCGGAATACCGCATCGGCAATTTCTACGAGAAGGGCATCGGCGTCACGCGCGACGTCAAGAAGGCAAAGACCTTCTACCAGCTCGCCGCCGCGCAGGGTAATGCCAGCGCCATGCACAATCTGGCCGTTCTGTTTGCCATGGCCGCCGACGGTGTGACCGACAATGAATCGGCCGCGCACTGGTTTCAGGCGGCGGCCGATGTCGGCGTCAAGGACAGCCAGTTCAATCTCGGCATCCTGGCGGCAAAGGGCGTCGGCATGAAGCAGAGCCTGGAGGAATCCTACAAATGGTTCGCGCTCGTCGCCAAGACCGGCGACAAGGATGCGGCTGCAAAGCGCGACGAAGTCGCCACTGCGCTGCGCCCCGAACAGCTGGAGCGGGCGCGCGCCGCCACGGAACTGTGGAAGCCGAAGCCGCTCGACCCTGCGTCCAACTCGGCCGACATTCCTGAATCCTGGCAGGAAGGCACGCCGCAGACCACCGCCAGCGTTGACATGAAGAAGGCGGTCAAGAACATCCAGCTCATCCTCAACAAGAACGGCTACGATGCCGGCGGCGCCGATGGCGTGATGGGCGGCAAGACCAAGACCGCAATCATGGCTTTCCAGACCGACAACAAGATGCAGGCGACCGGCGAAATCGACGAAAAGCTGGTGAAGGCGCTGCTGGCGCACAAATAACGGCAGATGCGTCGCTAACGCGACGCCCTTGCCATACATTTGCCTGTTAACTGCTTGAGATGTTTTTTGTTTCGGTAGGGCGGCGGGGTTTGATCCCACTGCCCCGGCGGTGCAAGAAAGAATTGGCTTTTCGGTGCGACAATGCCCTGGAATGGCTGCAATCGCCGACAGGCAAACTGATCGAGACTGACGGGTGGGCATCTATCTCCCGATCGCGGAAATTTCCGTCAACGTCTTCGTGCTGCTGGCAATGGGCGCGGCGGTGGGTTTCCTGTCGGGCATGTTCGGGGTCGGTGGCGGCTTTCTGATCACGCCGCTCTTGATCTTCTACAACATCCCGCCGGCAATCGCCGTTGCCACTGGCGCCAACCAGGTTATCGCCTCCTCCTTCTCCGGCGCGCTGTCGCACATGAAGCGCGGCACGCTCGACTTCAAGCTCGGCGGGGTGCTGCTGGCCGGCGGCATCGTAGGCTCGACCGGCGGTATCTTCGTCTTTGCCTTCCTGCGTCGGCTCGGCCAGCTCGATTTGTTTATCTCACTGCTTTACGTCGTGCTGCTTGGCACCGTCGGCGGGCTGATGCTGGTCGAGAGCGTCAATGCGCTGCGCGCGACGCGCAGCGGTGCGGCGCCGGTCTTGAAGAAATCCGGCCAGCACAACTGGATCCACCGGCTGCCGCTGAAGATGCGCTTCAGGGCCTCGAAGCTGTTCGTCAGCGTCATTCCGGTGCTGGGGCTCGGCGCCGGCATCGGCTTCCTGTCGTCGATCATGGGTGTCGGTGGTGGCTTCATCATGGTGCCGGCGCTGATCTACCTCCTGAAAGTGCCGACCAACGTCGTCATCGGCACCTCGCTGTTCCAGATCATTTTCACCTCGGCCTACACCACGCTGGTCCACGCCACCACCAACCAGACGGTCGACGTCATGCTTGCCTTCCTGCTGATGGCGGGCGGCGTTGCCGGCGCGCAATATGGCGCCAAGGCAGGACAGAAGCTGCGCGGCGAACAGCTCAGGGCACTGCTGGCGCTGCTGGTGCTGGCGGTTGCCATCCGGCTTGCCATCGATCTCTTCGTCACGCCGCCAAACCTCTATTCGCTGACCGCCGCGGGCCTGAACTGATGCCGCGGTGGGGGATTTTTTCGGCCGCCGTTTTGCTTTTCGCCCTCGCTCTGCCGGCGGCAGCGCAATCGCCGAACCCCTTGCCGGAAGGCATCCAGATCGGTCTCTCCACCGACGCGGTGTCGATCACCGCCGGCTTTTCCGGCGCCGACCTGACCATTTTCGGTTCGCTGGAAAATCCCGACCCGCTGGTCGCGCGACAGGGGCGCTACGACGTCATCGTCGTGCTCGAAGGCCCGCCGCGGCCGGTGGTGGTGCGCCGCAAGGACCGGGTGCTCGGCGTCTGGGTCAATCTGGAATCCGAGACCTTCGAGAACGTGCCGGTATCCTACTCCGTCGCCACGACGCGGCCGCTGCAGGACATCACCGAACCCAACAGCTACAAGCAGCTGTCGCTCGGCGCCTCCAACCTTTACATGCAGCCGGCCGAGGTAACCGACAGTCCGGCGACGATCGAGGAATTCACCGTGGCGCTGCGCGAGCGCAAGGCGGCGACCGGCCTCTATAGCGAGAATGTCGGCGGCGTGCAGTTCCTGTCGCAGAACCTGTTTCGCGCCACGGTGCGGCTGGCGCCCAACGTCCCGGTTGGAACCCATAAAGCCCGCGCGTTCCTGTTCAAGAGCGGTCTGTTCCTCAAGGAAAGCTCGGCCCAGCTCGAAATCCGCAAATCGGGCTTCGAACAGTCGATCTTCCGCGTCGCGCATGATTACTCGTTTCTCTACGGCGTCTTCTCCGTGTCGCTGGCCATGATCACCGGCTGGCTGGGCAGGCTGATTTTCCGCAGGGATTGACGCGCAGGACCCATTTCCGGGGAAAAGGGGTTCCCCTTTTCTCAGTCTTGCGATAGACCGCCGCCTCCCAACCCTCGGGTAACACGCACAATCATTCGGCAGAGCGGTCAGGCCTCTGGACGGCGCGCGTCTTGCGGACGCCTGCCACAGCGACGACCCAATGACAGGAGGCTGCAATGCACCAGGCATTTGGCGGCATCGATTTCGGCACGTCCAATTCTACGGTGGGCGTGATCCGCAACGGCCAGGCACGGCTGGTGGCGCTGGAAGGTGAACAGCCGACATTGCCAAGCGCGGTTTTCTTCAACTTCGAGGACGGTCACACCTATTTCGGCCGCCGCGCCATTGCCGACTACACCGATGCCATCGAAGGCCGGCTGATGCGGTCGCTGAAGAGCGTGCTCGGCAGTTCGCTGGCGCATGAGAAGACGCGGATCAAGGCCCGGCAGATCGGTTTCATCGACATTGTCGGCATGTTCGTCGGCCATTTGAAGAAGCGGCTTGAGGAAGATGCCGGCGCTCCGGTGGAGAACGTTGTGCTCGGCCGGCCGGTGCAATTTGTCGACGACGATGTGGAAGCCGATGCCAAGGCGCAAAGCGAGCTTGAAAAAGCGGCGCGCGCGCAAGGCTTCAAGCACATCGCCTTCCAGTTCGAACCGATTGCGGCAGCACTCGACTATGAGCAGGACGTGAAGCGCGAGGAACTGGCGTTGATCGTCGACATGGGCGGCGGCACGTCCGACTTCTCGATCGTGCGCGTTTCGCCGCAACGCGCCCGCTCACGCGACCGCAAGGACGACATCCTCGCCAACCGAGGCATTCATATTGGCGGCACCGATTTCGACCGGCTGCTCAGCATCGCCCATGTCATGCCCAAGCTCGGCTATCTCTCGCCCACAAAAGACGGCAAGCGCAACCTGCCGGCGAGCTATTTCATTGATCTCGCGACGTGGCAGCGCATCAACCTCGTCTATACTGCCAAGGCGATGACGCATCTGAGGCAAATCCGCTTCGAGGCCGTCCGCGCCGACCTTGTCGACCGCTTCATCCATATTGTCGAGCACCGTTACGGCCATGCGCTGGCCGGCCTCGTCGAACGAGCCAAGATCGCGCTGACGGATCAGGCTTCGGCCGATGTAACGGTGGCGCTGCCTGGCGCGCATTTCGCCGCCGAGATCTCGCGGACCGGCCTGGAAGAGACCATCGCCGCCGACATCGAGCGGGTGTCCGCTACGGTGCGGCAGACGATTGCCGATGCCGGCATAACGGCCTCTGCGATCACCGCCGTATTCCTCACCGGCGGTTCGACCGCGATCCCGCTGGCACGGCGTGAAATCCTGTCGCTGGTGCCGCAAGCCGCCGTTATCGAGGGCGACATGTTCGGCTCGGTCGGCCTTGGCCTGGCGCTGGATGCGCAGCGGAAGTTCGCCTGATCGCTTACGCCGGATTGCTGACGGCTTCAGCGCCGAGATGCGCCTTGAGCGCCATCTGGGCCAGGCTTGCCTGGCGGTCACGATGGGTGATCATGGCGAAGTCACGCTTCGGCAGTTCGAGCGGCACCGACCGGAGACTGCCCTCGGCGACGGCGCGTCCGACGACGAGGTCCGAGATGATGGTGGCGCCGGCGCCGGCCTCGACCGCCTGGCGAACCGCCTCGTTGCTCGGCAGCACCAGAAATATCTGCAGGTCGCCAAGCGATATCCCCTCGCGGCGGGCCAGGTCCTCCAGCACCTCGCGCGTGCCCGAACCACCCTCACGGATGATCCAGCGCAGCCCTGTGATATCCGGGCGGCCCGGCGCGATCTCGGCGATTTCGGGATGCGAGGCGGCGACGACCAGCATCAACCTGTCGACGTCGACCTTGGTGCGGCGGAGGATGTCTGACTCGGTGCGCCCCTCGACCAGACCGAGATCGGCGGTGCCGTCGAGCACATTGGCCTCGACCTGCCTGGTGTTGCCGATGCTGACGCTTAAGCGCACCGCCGGGTAGGCTTCATGGAAAGAGGCCAGCCTGCGCGGCAGCCAGTAGCTGGCGATGGTCAGGCTGGCGGCGATCGACAGGCTGCCGGCGACCGTCTGCGAGACATGCTCCAGCACATTTCGGGCGGCGGCGGCGCGTTCCAGCACCGCCTTGGCCTCGGGCAGGAAACGGTGGCCGGTCTGAGCCAGCTCGATGTTGCGGCCGACACGGTTGAACAGATGAACGCCATGCTGCTCTTCCAAAGCGCGGATGGCCGCCGACGCCGCCGACTGGGAGATGCCCAAAAGCTCCGCCGCCTTGGTCATATGGCCGCGTTCGGCAACGGCAACGAAAATGCGCAACTGGTCCAGCGTCATGTGTGCATTAAGAACCAATTCCGATCGAATTTACAAGAACAACTGATTAGACGGATCGATAGCTTTATTCTACTTTTTCAGTCGAAGTTAGAAAGAATTCGCCAACAAATCGCGGCCAACAAAATGATCGGGCGGTTCAGATCCCTGTTTGCGCATTGGACCCGTGGCCTCAGGCGGCGGCTGGCCGGCGATCGATATCATCCTGAAGAACACTATATGCGTGGCCCCGGACCGAAGACGCGGGCCAAATTCGCAGGTAGCAAAAGCACGCCGGCATCATGAACCCAGCTGCGCCGCGCGGAGCCAATTCCGCACCGTCGCAACGGCCGCTTGGCGATACACGCGCGCCTGATGAAGGCGACGGCGTCGACACCTCGCCCGCTATCTCCGACAGCATCGCCAAGACCACCTGTTATATGTGCGCCTGCCGGTGCGGCATCGACGTCCACATCAAGGACGGCAAGGTGCGCTACATCAACGGCAACAAGGCCCATCCGGTTAACCGCGGCGTGATCTGCGGCAAGGGCAGCTCCGGCATCATGCAGCACTACAGCCCGGCGCGGCTGAAGAAGCCGCTGTTGCGCAGCGGCCTGCGCGGCTCGGGCGAATTCCGCGAGATCGAGTGGGAGGAAGCGTTTTCGATTGCGACCGGGCGGCTATCGCATATCCGCCGGACCGATCCGAAAAAGCTCGCCTTCTTCACCGGGCGCGACCAGTCGCAGTCGCTGACCGGCTGGTGGGCGAGCCAGTTCGGCACGCCGAACTTCGCCGCCCATGGCGGCTTCTGCTCGGTCAACATGGCGGCCGGCGGGCTCTACACGATCGGCGGCTCGTTCTGGGAGTTCGGCGAGCCGGACTGGGACAATACGAAATACTTCATGCTGTTCGGCGTCGCCGAGGACCATGATTCCAACCCAATCAAGATCGGCTTGGGTAAACTCAAGGCGCGCGGCGCCAAGGTGGTGTCGATCAACCCGTGCCGCACGGGCTACAACGCGATTGCCGACGACTGGATCGGGATCCGGCCCGGCACCGACGGCCTCTTCGTCTTCGCCCTCATCCACGAACTGCTCAAGGCAGGCCGCATCGATCTCGATTATCTGCTCCGCTACACCAACGCCCATGTGCTGGTCATCCAGGAGCCGGGCGCGGCCGATGACGGGCTGTTCCTGCGCGACAGCGACAACAATCTTCTCGCGTGGGACAGAGTGGCGAAGACAACCGTCAACGCAGCCGATGCGGATGCGAAGCCGGCGCTGACGGGCAGCTTCACGTTCGCCGGTCGCCGCTGTGTGCCGGTGTTCCAGCTCATCGCCGACCGCTACATGGACGACAGCTACGCACCCGATGCGGTCGCGGCACGATGCGGCATTCCGGCCGACACCATCCGCCGGATCGCCGCCGAACTCGCCCACGTCGCCTTCGAACAGACGATCGAACTGCCGGTTGCGTGGACCGACTGGGCCGGACGACGGCACGAGACGATCAAGGGACGGCCGGTGTCGATGCATGCCATGCGCGGCATCTCGGCCCACTCCAACGGCTTTCACTCCTGCCGCGCCATCCACCTGCTGCAGGTGCTGCTCGGCACGGTGGACGTGCCCGGCGGCTTCCGTTTCAAGCCGCCCTACCCGCGCTCGGCGCCGCCGGGACCGAAGCCGACCGGCAAGGTGGTCAAGCCGATGACGCCGCTCGACGGCATGCCGCTCGGCTTCGTCTGCGGGCCGGACGATCTCCTGGTCGACGAGGCCGGAACGCCGCTCCGCATCGACAAGGCTTATTCCTGGGATGCGCCGCTCGCCGCGCATGGGCTGATGCATACGGTCATCCGCAATGCGTGGGCCGGCGACCCATACCCGATCGACACGCTGATGATGTACATGTCGAACATGGCGTGGAATTCCTCGATGAACACCGTCGAGACCATTGCCATGCTCACCGACCATGACGAAGCGGGTAACTACAAGATCCCCTTCATCATCTATTCCGACGCCTATTATTCCGAGACGGTGCCGTTCGCCGATCTGGTGCTGCCCGACACCACCTATCTCGAACGTCACGACTGCATCAGCCTGCTCGACCGGCCGATCAGCCATGCCGACGGGCCGGGCGACGCGATCCGCCGTCCGGTGGTCGAACCGGACCGAGATGTCAGGCCGTTCCAATCGGTGCTGATCGAACTTGGCGCTCGGCTTGGCCTGCCCGGCTTCGTCGAGGACGATGGCTCGGCCAGATATGCCGACTATGCCGACTACATCGTCAATCACGAACGCACGCCCGGCATTGGCCCGCTCGCCGGCTGGCGCGGCAAGGACGGCACGTCTGTCGGCAAGGGCGAAGTCAATCCCGACCAGCTGCAGCGCTACATCTACAATGGCGGCTTCTGGCACCAGGATTTTGCTGAGGACCAGCGCTATTACAAGATGGCCAACCGCTCCTATCTCGACTTCGCAGAGCAGATGGGGTTCATCCCCAAGGCCGAGCCGATCGTGTTCCAGCTCTATTGCGAACCGATGCAGCGCTTTCGCCTCGCCGCGCGCGGTCATGGTCGCGTCCAGCCGCCCGAGAGCGAACGCCAGCGCATCGAGACCTATATGGATCCGCTGCCGTTCTGGTTTACCCCGTTCGAAGAGGCCGCGGTCGATCCGCAGAAATACCCGCTGCATGCGCTGACGCAGCGGCCTATGCACATGTATCATTCCTGGGGCTCGCAGAATGCGTGGCTGCGGCAAATCACCAGCCAGAACCGCCTGTTCGTGCACCACCAGACCGCGGCAGTTCTCGACCTGGCCGACGACGACTGGGTGTGGATCGAAAGTATCAACGGCCGGGTGAAGGGACAGATCAAGCTGGTCGACGGGGTCAATGCGGATACGGTCTGGACCTGGAACGCCATCGGCAAAAGGCGCGGCGCCTGGGGTCTGAAGGACAACGCTGCCGAGAGCAATCGCGGCTTCCTGCTCAACCACATTATCGGCGACCAGACATCGGCTGACGCGAAAGGCAAACGCTATTCGAATTCCGATCCGGTGACCGGCCAGGCGGCGTGGTTCGACCTCAGGGTACGCATTGTCAAATGCTCTGATGAGGAAGCCGGCTTCACCGAACCGCAATTCGAGCGTTTCAGCCAGCCGCCAAATGTCGAGCCTTCGCCCGACATCCTTCGCTTCGGCGCCGAGTTCCGCGTCCATACGGAAGCCGTGGAATGACCTGCCTTCCCGCCCATACAGACAAGAAGCTTGGCCTGGTCATCGACCTCGACACCTGCGTCGGCTGCCAGGCCTGCGTCACCGCCTGCAAGGAGTGGAACACCGGCGGCCACATGGCGCCACTGACCGACATCGACCCCTATGGCGGCCATGTCGACGGCGTCTGGTTCAACCGCGTACACAGCTATGAGCACATCACCGAAGCGGGCGGGCGCACCGTCAACTTCCCCCGCTCCTGCCTGCATTGCGAGACGCCGGCCTGCGTCACCGTCTGCCCGACCGGCGCCTCCTACAAGCGGGCATCGGACGGCATCGTGCTGATCGACGAAAGCAAATGCATCGGCTGCAAACTGTGCAGCTGGGCCTGTCCCTATGGCGCGCGCGAATTCGACCCCGATGTTGGCGTGATGAAGAAATGCACGCTGTGCGTCGACCGCATCTACAATGACAATCTGGCCGAGGAAGACCGCGTGCCGGCCTGCGTAGCCGCCTGCCCGACCAGCGCCCGGCATTTCGGCGATCTCGGCGATCCTTCGTCGGCTGTCTCGCAATTGGTGGCGGAGCGTGGCGGCGTCGACCTGATGCCGGAGATGGGCTACAAGCCGACCAACAAGTACCTGCCGCCGCGCGCCCGGCGTGCCGCATCGGTGCCGGCGGCAAGGCTCGACCCGGTCAGGGCCGAAGGCGGTTTCCTCGGCTGGGTCGACCGCATGCTTTCGAACTGATATCCATGCATCCTGCCGCCTCGGTCGTTTTCTTCACCACTGCTACAGGAGCGGGCTACGGACTGCTGGCGCTGCTTGGCGTGCTGGGCGGGCTGGGCTTCATCCCGGCCGATTTCTGGCTTGGCCTTATCGGAATGGGGCTGGCGCTTGGGCTGATTGCTGCCGGCCTTTTGTCTTCGACCGTCCATCTCGGCCGCCCCGAACGCGCATGGCGCGCCTTCTCGCAATGGCGCAGTTCCTGGCTGTCGCGCGAAGGCGTGGCCTCGGTCGCGACCTTCATTCCCGCCGGGCTGTTCGGCATCGGCTGGGTGTTTTTTGGCCGCACCGGAGGCTGGATGGCCATCGCCGGGTTTCTCGCAACTATCGGCGCAATCGTCACCGTCTGCACCACCGGCATGATCTATGCCTCGCTGAAGCCGATCGCGCAGTGGCATAGCCCGTATACGCTGCCGGGCTATCTCATCTTTGCGGCGATGACCGGCAGCGTGCTGTTGAACGCGCTGCTGCAGGCTTTCGCCATCAGCCCGACCGCCGTTGCGGTAGCCGCCCTGCTGCTGACCTTGCTCGGCTGGGGCTGGAAGCTGGCGACGTGGCGATACAATGACGCGCTGGAGATCGCGACCACCGCCAACACGGCGACAGGCCTCGCCGGAGGGACGGTGCGCTCGCTGGAATGGCCGCACACCGAGGAGAACTACCTGCTCAAGGAAATGGGCTTTCGCATCGCCCGCAAGCACGGTGCAAAGCTGCGGCTGATCACGCAGTTGCTGGCTTTCGCCTTGCCTGCCCTGCTGCTGCTTTCTGTCTTATTCGCTTTGCCCTGGCCATTCGCAGCGGTGCTGTCGGTGCTTGCGGCAACCGTCCAGTTCGCCGGCATGCTGGTCGAGCGCTGGCTGTTCTTCGCCGAGGCCAAGCACACCGTCACCCTCTATTACGGCCGGTAGAGCGTCCCGCCGTCAGGCGGCCCGTGCTCGTGGCGCCGCCGGCAAATCCTTAAGCAGGATTTCGATCGCGGCATCGATTACAGCTGTCCTGCGGTCGTGCGCGTAAAGGCCGTATTGGACCGTGAGCGGCTCGGGCAGGCCGGCTGACGTCTTCAGCACCCGCATCGAAGCGGTGCGCACGGATTCGGGCGGAAGCAGTCCAACGCCCAGTCCGTTCTCGATGGCGGCCTGAAGGCCGGTGACGCTCTGGCACGACAGGACGATCCGGTGCTCCCGGCCGGCGGCGACCAGCGCCTCGATCATCCGCCTGCGCCAAGGGCAGGTTGCGCCGAAGGCGGCGAGATCGAGTGGCCGGTCATGGTCCAGCACATAGTCCTGGGCGCAGACCCACTGCAGTTCGACGTTCCATGTCGTCACGGCATCGGCCGCGACGACGGATGTCGGGGCAATCATGACATCCAGCGCATCCTCGCTCCACAGCCGTCCCAGCGCGACGCTGTGCTCGACCATCGCGTCGAGGCTGATGTCGGGATATGTGCGATGCAGCCGCCCAAGCGCGGCCGAAAGCGCGGCCGTGGTGACCTCTTCGGCAAGACCAATACGCACGCCGCCGCCAATGCTAGCCTGCTGCAGACGCGCCACCGCTTCATCGCCGAGAGCGAGGATGCGGGTCGCGTATCCCAGAAAGAGCTCGCCTTCCGCAGTCGGCACAACGCCGCGGCCGGTGCGCTGGAACAGATGCCGCTGGAGCAGGCCCTCCAGCCGGCGCATCTGCATGCTTAGCGCCGATTGGGTCTTACCGGTCTGCGCGGCGACCCTGCTCAGGCTACCTTGCCGGCAGACCGCGACATAGGTGCGGAGAAGGTCGAGGCCGATCTGTTCAGATATCATTTTGTTTGAACTCTGATGTCATCGGTATCAGTCTACAATGATATCCCGCCACGCGCTATCTCACACTCAAGAGAACAGCGCAGGGAAGAAAACCATGAAAGCGATCCGTGTTCACCGCCATGGCGGGCCAGATGTGCTCGCCTACGAAGATGTCGACATCGGCCAGCCCGGACCGGGCGAGGTGCGCGTGCGCAACCGGGCGGTCGGTCTCAACTTCGTCGACATCTATTTTCGCACCGGCGAATACGCGCCGCCCGCTCTGCCATTCATTCCCGGCAATGAAGGCGCCGGCGAAATCGTCGCCGTCGGTGAAGGCGTCAGCGGCTTCGCGCCTGGCGACCGAGTCGCCTATGTCGAGACCCTCGGCGCCTATGCCGAAGAACGCATCGTGCCAGCGCATTTCGTCGTGCATCTGCCCGACGCCATCGATTTCGAGACAGGTGCGGCGATGATGCTGAAAGGGCTGACGGCGCAATATCTGCTGCGCCGCACGTTTCGCGTCGAGGCGGGCCATACCATCCTGGTGCATGCCGCGGCGGGCGGCGTCGGCCTCATCCTGACGCAATGGGCCAAACATCTCGGCGCGACCGTCATCGGCACGGTCGGTTCACCCGAAAAGGCCGAACTTGCGCGCGCCAATGGCTGCGACCATGTCATCGACTACAGCAAAGAGAATTTCGCCGCACGGGTGAAAGAGGTCACCAACGGCGAAGGCTGCCACGCCGTCTATGACGGCGTCGGCAACGCGACCTTCCCCGCCTCGCTCGACTGCCTGCAGCCGTTCGGCACCTTCGTCAGCTACGGCACAGCGTCGGGGTCGATCCCGCCCTTCGACATCATGCTTTTGATGCAAAAGGGTTCGCTGTTCGCCACCTGGCAGTTGCTGTTCCATCATCTCGCCAGGCGTGAGGACGTCGTCGCCATGAGCGAGGATCTGTTCAACGTCGTCCTCAGCGGCGCAGTGAAAATCCCGGTGCACACAAGCATGCCGCTTGCCGAAGTGGCGGAGGCGCACCGCCGGCTCGAAGCACGGCAGACGACAGGCGCAACCGTGCTTATACCGTAGAAACTCAGCCCGGCCGCAGCATCGAACCGGAAATGGCGAAGATGCGCGCGGCGCCCATCATATAAGCTATCAACGTCTCGCGGCGGAACAGGCCGGCATAGGCGCGGTCGAGCACGTTGAGCGAGCCGGTATAAGCGCCGAAGGCCGGCATGATCATGCGGCCGCCATCGCCGGCAAAGCAGCGCCGCCGCACCGAGCGGCCCTGCTGGACGATGCGGGCGCAAGGGTGAAGATGGCCGGCAACTTCGCCCTCGGTTCTTATCTTCGACGGCTCGTGGCGGAACAGCAGCGAGCCGATGGCGAGTTCGCGCACCGTCTCGCCGGGCAAATCCGCCGGCGCTTCCGGGTCATGGTTGCCGGCGACCCAGAACCAGTCGCGGCCGGCCATCAATGCTTCCAGCCGATCGCGGAAGGTTTGATGCATGCGCTCGGCGCCGCCGCCGTCGTGGAAGGAGTCGCCCAGGCTGATGACGATGGCCGGCTGGTAGTCCGCGATTACCGCCTGCAGCCGGAGCAGAGTGGCGCCGGTATCGTAGGGCGGGATCAGTGCGCCGCGCCTGGCGAAGGACGAGCCCTTTTCCAGATGCAGGTCGGAGACCGCGAGCAGCCTCAGATCGGGGAAATAGAGCACGCCGCGCGAATCACAGACCGCGCGCTCGCCCGCGATGCCGACAAAGTCGGCCTCGGCGATCAGCGATGCCCGCGCCAGCGAAAAATTCATTCCTCAACCATCCCAGGACCCATGGCTTCCTCGACCAAAGTCGCGGCATCCATCAGCAGCGTTTCGTCGGCCTCGCCGTTCACCGGCATCTTGCCGATTTCGAGCATGATCGGCACGGCCAGCGGCGATATCTGTTCGAGTGCCTTATGCACGATTCGACCCTGGATACGCGAGAGCATGTCGGCAAGTCTGCTGACATCGAGCAGACCGGTCGCCGCGTCGGCGCGCGTCGCCTGCAGCAGGATGTGGTCGGGCTCATGGCTGCGCAGCACGTCATAGATCAGATCGGTCGAGACGGTGACCTGGCGGCCGCTTTTCTCCTGGCCGGGGTGACGTTTCTCGATCAGGCCTGAAATCAGCGCGCAGTTGCGGAAGGTGCGCTTGAGCAGCCAGCTGTCGGCCAGCCAAGCCTCGAGGTCGTCGCCCAGCATGTCCTGGTCGAACAGAGCGCCAAGCGAAGGTTTCCGCGATTTGAACATCGCGCCCATATCGCCCAGCGACCAGATGGCCAATGCGTAGTCGGTGGCGACGAAGCCAAGCGGCCTGGCGCCGGCCCTGTCCAGCCGGCGGGTGAGCAGCATGCCGAGCGTCTGGTGCGCCAGCCTGCCCTCGAAAGGATAAGCGACGAGATAGTGACGGTTGCCGCGCGGAAAGGTCTCGATCAAGAGGTCGTCGCGTTTGGGCAATACCGATTTGTCGGCCTGGAACCGCAGCCAGTCCGATACCTGCTCGGGCAGCTTCTTCCAGCGCTGCGGGTCGTCCAGCATGGCGCGCACCTGCTCGGCGAGGTAAGTCGAAAGCGGAAATTTGCCGCCGCCATAATAAGGAACCTTGGCGTCGCTTCCCGGCGCATTCGAGACGAAGCATTCGTTCTCGCGGATGCCTTCGAAGCGCAGCACTTTGCCGGCAAACATGAAGGTGTCGCCATGCGTCAGCGTTTCGAGGAAGGCCTCCTCGATCTTGCCCAGAGCCCGGCCGCCGTGCGAAGCCGAGCCTTTGCTGCCGGCCTTGACGTAACGCACATTGAGCGCCGGCACCTCGATGATGGTGCCGACGTTCAGCCGATATTGCTGCGCGACGCGGGGATTGGAGACCCGCCACATGCCGTCCTTGTTGAGGCGGATGCGGGCGTAGCGCTCGTAGTTCTTCAGTGCGTAGCCGCCGGTGGCGACGAAATCAATGACGCGGTCGAATGTCGGCCGGTCGAGGCTGGCATAGGGCGCTGCTGTCAGCACTTCCTCGTAGAGATCGTCGGCGCGAAACGGCGCTCCGCAGGCGCAGCCCAGCACATGCTGGGCCAGCACATCGAGCCCGCCATTGACCAGCGGCGGCGTATCCTGGGCGCCCAGATAGTTGGCGTCCAGCGCTGCCCGGCACTCCAGCACCTCGAAACGATTGGCCGGGATCAGGATCGCCTTCGACGGCTCGTCCATGCGGTGATTGGCGCGGCCGATGCGCTGCGCCAGCCGGCTGGCGCCCTTGGGCGCGCCGACATGGACGACCAGATCGACATCGCCCCAATCGATGCCAAGGTCGAGCGTCGAGGTGGCGACGATGGCACGGAGCGCGTTTTCCCCCATCGCCTTCTCGACGCGTCGGCGCTGGGCGACATCGAGCGAGCCGTGATGCAGCGCGATCGGCAAGGTATCCTCGTTGACCCGCCACAATTCCTGAAACAGCAGCTCGGCCTGGCTGCGGGTGTTGACGAACAGCAGGGTGGTCTTGTGGCGCTTGATCTCGCGGTAGATTTCCGGCGTCGCATAGCGCGCCGAATGGCCGGCCCATGGCACGCGCTCTTCCGAATCGAGGATCGAGATTTCGGGCTTCGCGCCGCCGGTTACGACGATGAGCTCAGACATATCGGGACTTGCCAGGCCTTTGGGCGGATTCTGGCTCACCAGCCAGCGCCGCAACTCGTCGGGCTCGGCCACCGTTGCCGACAGACCGATCGTCTGCAGGCCGGGCACGATGCTGCGCAGCCGCGCCAGCCCGAGCGCCAGCAGATGGCCGCGTTTCGATGTCACCAGCGAATGCAACTCGTCGAGCACGACATAGCGCAGATCCTCGAAGAAGCGCCCGGCATCGCCGGCCGCGATCAGCAGCGCCAATTGCTCGGGCGTGGTCAAAAGGATGTCGGGCGGCGCCAGTTTCTGGCGCTGCCGCTTGTGCGAAGGGGTGTCGCCGGTGCGCGTCTCGATGGTGACGGGCAGGCCGATCTCCTCCACCGGCTTGCCGAGATTGCGCTCGATGTCGACGGCCAGCGCCTTGAGTGGCGAGATGTAGAGCGTGTGGATACCGCGCCGTGCCGCGCCAGGCTTGCGCTTGGGACGGTTGGCCAGTTCGGTAAGCGACGGCAGGAAGCCGGCCAGCGTCTTGCCGGCGCCGGTCGGTGCGATCAAGAGCATCGATTGCCCCGCTTGAGCCTTCGCCAGCAGCTCGATCTGATGAGCGCGCGGCGACCNGACCAGCCTTTTTCGCCGAACCATCTGATGAATGGTTCGGGCAGAAGGACGGCGGCATTCTGTTTGGCAAGGCGCGGCTGCTCGGTCACGCGAAAGAGGTAGCGCGACGGCGCGCGATCGCCAAGGAAATTCGGAACAAAAGGTGATCGGGTGAGCTATCCCTCGCCGCGTTTAGGCGGAGAGGATGCCGGCAGGCAGGTGAGGCGCAGCGCGACCTTTCAGTCGCTGGCGTCGCCCCTCATCCGCCCTTCGGGCACCTTTCCCCGTGAACGGGGCGAAGGAAGAGGCGCTAGGGCCGCCGAAACCCCGTCGGCCCGCCATAGAGATACCCAATCCGGTCGATCGCCTCCTTCAGCCCTTCGCGCGAGACCAGCATGGTGTGGCCGTTGGCGTGGATCATGGTCTCGGCGTCGGTCATCACCGCGACATGCCCCTTCCAGAACACGAGGTCACCGCGTTTCAGCCCGGCATAATCGGGTCCCGGATCGAGCGGCTCGCCGAGGCCTGCCGCTTGCATGTCGGAATCACGCAGCACATTGCGGCCGGCCATGCGCATGGCCAGTTGCACGAGGCCAGAACAGTCGATGCCGAAGCCGGAGGTGCCGCCCCAGAGATAGGGCGTGCCGAGAAACATCTCGGCGACCGAGACATAGTCGGCAGCGATGTCACTGACCGGGCAAATATGGCCGGCGATCAGCGCCTCGCTGGAGGGCAACAGCGCATAGTGCGTGCCGCGCGTTTCGGCGGCACCGGTTACCGTCACCGTCGAGCCCATCGACAATTGGCCGCTGATCGGGAAGCGCAGATCCGGGCCAGGATAGAGGAAGGTGCGCGGCGCCGTGACGATGTGGGTTGGCGCATGCTCGCGTGCGCCCAGCATGGTGGCGCCGACGTAGCCGACATAGCCGTCGCGTTCGGCCTGGACCCAGGCCCATCCCTCGGCTTCCTCGAAGACAAGCACATCGTCGCCGAACAGTACCTGCGTGTTGACGCCGGCATCCGGGCGCGGTGCCTTGCGCACGTCAGCCACGGAGGCTGTGATCCGAGCCCGACGGCCGGTGACGAAGCGATCGGCCGAAACCTTCCCTTTCAGCCTTGCATCGGCGAGGTCGGAACGGAAGGCGTGGAGGCGGGCATCCCTGGCAGTCAAATCGGTACTCGTTCTAATTCATGGATTGATCAGATGGGCAGTTCATGAGCCCTGGCAACGATACCATCCCCGAAGCGCTCGACAAAGAGCGCGCCTTCGACCGTGCGCCGGATCAGCACATTGCGCTTGTCGAGCTCGTCGCGATGGCGTGACACCAGTTTCAGCGCACCCATAGTGTCGAGGGCGCGGGTGATGACCGGCTTGGTGACATTGAGGCGGGCTGCCAGGCCGCGCACCGTGTGCGGCGGCGGGTCGAGATAGATGGTGAACAGGATCGCCGTCTGGCGCATGGTGAGATCTGGCGCGCCGGCGCGCACCTGCGACAGCATCACCTGCTGCCATAGTCGCATCGCCTGGCTCGGACGCATCGAAATCGACATCGCGCGAGCATGACGGCAAATTGTTTCGGTTCCGTTTCAGTTTAGAGGCAGTGTGCTTTGCTCACGACCCTAGGCATAGCGCCTCGAAATGACCCGCTCCAGTGCACGGATGCCTTGCGCCTCGCCGCCGGCGGGTCCATAGGGGCGATCGGACGGGTTCCAGGCGAAGATGTCGAAATGCGCCCAGCCCGTTGTCCGTTCGACAAAGCGCTTGAGGAACAGCGCCGCCGTGACCGAGCCGGCGAAACCGTCCGTGGTGACGTTGTTGATGTCGGCGATCTTCGACGCCAGCCTGGCGTCATAGGGCCGCCACAACGGCATGCGCCACAACGGATCCTCGACGGCCACCGAGGCCGCAGCCAGTTCGGACGCCAGCGCTTCGTCGCCAGTGTAGAAAGGCGGCAGATCGGGACCGAGCGCGACACGCGCTGCCCCGGTCAGCGTCGCCATGTCGATCAGCAGTTCCGGCTCCTCGTCATCGGCCAGCGCCAGCGCATCGGCCAGCACCAGCCGCCCTTCGGCGTCGGTGTTGCCGATCTCGACGGTAATGCCCTTGCGGCTGGTCAGTACATCTCCAGGCCGGAAAGCGTTGCCGGCAATCGAATTCTCGACCGCCGGGATCAGGACGCGCAGCCGGATCTTCAGCCCGGCAGCCATGATCATCGAGGCCAGGCCCAGCACATTGGCGGCGCCGCCCATATCCTTCTTCATCAAGAGCATGCCCGACGACGGTTTGATGTCGAGGCCGCCAGTGTCGAAACAGACACCCTTGCCGACCAGCGTCACCTTCGGCGCGCCTTCCGGTCCCCAAACCATGTCGATCAGTCGCGGCGCTCCGACCGAGGCCCGGCCGACCGCATGGATCATCGGGAAATTCTGCTTCAGGAGATCATCCCCCTTGATCACCGACACCTCGGCCTTGTGAGTGGCCGCCAGGGTCCGCACGGCCTTCTCCAACTCGTCCGGTCCCATGTCGCTGGTCGGCGTGTTGACGAGGTCGCGCGCCAGGAAGACGCCGTCGGCGATGCGCCGGACGCGTCCTGCATCTACGCCGAGCGGCAGCGCAAAACGCAGCGTCTTGCCTGATTTCTTTCCGTAGCGAGTGAAGACGTAACCGCCGAGCACCAAGGCTATGGCCGCGAGTTCCGGCTCGGCTGGAGCGGCGGCAAAATGCCAGTCGCCTTCCGGCAAGGCTCTCGCCAGCATGCCGACCGCCAGCGCGCCCTCGCCATCACCGACGCCGAACAAGGCGCCGGCAAGGGAACCGTTGTCGCCGGGGACGGCGAGCGTCCTACCGGCTTCGCCGGAAAAGCCGTTGGCGGCCGCCCATGCGGTCATGGAAGGCGAAAGCCCCAAGGCCTCCAGTCCATCGCTCGCGACCAGCTGGACCGGCAGGGCAGTGTTTAGTGTCTCGATGAGTTCGACGGGCATTCGATGGTCTCCGGGAGGCTTGCAGGTCGTCCTCAGTCAAGTGACAGGGACGTCGGATAATTTCAACATCTATGCACAGGGGCCGGCATGGGACTGCCAGGCCAAAGGCTTCCGGCGGGCCGTTCACCGATCCGACGGCTCACTTTTTAACTGTCCGTTAGGGTTAACAGAATATTTCTGCGGGGATGAAGATGGCCACGTGAATGGCCACGCGCAGGAATGGAGAGCCCCGTGCCGATGCCCACCAACCGCAGGATGAACGTCACGGGCAAACGGTTGGTCACCACGGCACTGCTGATGGCGCTGGCGGCCGGTGTTGCCGGGTGCGGAACCAGCAAGCTCACGACCGGCTCGATCGGGCGCACCAGCGGCAAACCGCTGGAAACCATGTCGGCCAGCGAGTTGCACGGGGCGACCGGGCGGCTGGGCGAATCCTACGCAAAGAACCCCAACGACAAGCGGCTGGCGACAAATTTTGCGGCGGCGCTCCAGATGGACGGCGATGCCGACCAGTCGCTTGCCGTGATGCGCAAGCTGGCGATCGCCTACCCCAAGGATCGCGACGTGCTTGCCGCCTACGGCAAGGCGCTGGCCGCCAACGGCCAGTTCGAGCCGGCGCTCGACGCCGTGCGCCGGGCGCAGACGCCGGAATATCCGGACTGGCGGCTGATGTCGGCCGAGGCCGCCATTCTCGACCAGCTTGGCCAGAAGGATGAAGCGCGCCAGAACTACCGCAAGGCGCTGGACCTAAAGCCGAACGAACCCTCGATCCTTTCCAATCTCGGTATGTCCTATGTGCTGGAAGGCGATCTGCGCACCGCCGAGACCTATATGCGCTCGGCAGCCCAGCAACCGAATGCCGACAGCCGGGTGCGCCAGAACCTTGCGCTGGTCGTGGGACTGCAGGGCCGCTTCGACGAGGCCGAGAAGATCGCGTCGCAGGAGCTTTCACCCGAACAGGCGCAAGCCAATGTAGCCTATCTTCGCCAGATGCTTGCCCAGCAGAACGCCTGGAGTCAGCTCAAGGATCAGGACAAGGCAAAGCCGGCGACCAACTGAGCGCAGCATGGGCGCCGGCTCCGCACAGCGCAAAATCCGTCCACATCTCAAAGCTGAAAACAAGAGCCGCACTGCATTGGCAGTGCGGCTCTTTTGTATGGCTGCAACGAGGCCTACTGGCTTGAGGAATTGTGCTGGTCGCCGAAGATGCCGCGCTGACTGACCTGAATGCCGGCTGGGCCCAGAATGATAGCGAACAAAACCGGCAGGAAGAACAGGATCATCGGCACGGTAAGCTTAGGCGGCAGGGCGGCGGCCTTCTTCTCGGCGGCATTCATGCGCATGTCACGGCTTTCCGAGGCCAGCACGCGCAATGCGTGCGCCACGGGTGTGCCGTAGCGTTCGGCCTGGACCAGCGCCTGGGACACTGACTTCACCGACTCTAGGCCGGTACGAGCCGAGAGGTTTTCATAAGCCTGCTTGCGCTCCTGCAGATAAGAGAGTTCGGCGTTGGTCAGCACGAATTCCTCCGCCAGCGCCACCGACTGCGAACCGATCTCCTCGGAGACCTTGCGCAAGGCGGCCTCGACCGACATGCCCGATTCGACGCAGATCAGCATCAGGTCTAGCGCATCCGGCCACGCCGCCTGGATCGACTGCTTGCGCTTGGCGGCACGATTGTTGACGTAAAGGATCGGCGCGTAGAAACCGGCGTAGGCGACAAGGATGCAGACGAACAGTTTCACGAAGGCCGGCCGGTCAGGCAGTCCGCCGAGCACGAACAGATAGATCGCTGCCAGCGCGAAACCGACAAAAGGCAGGATCAGGCGGAAGAACAGGAAGCGGGTCAGCGGGTTCTGGCCACGAAAGCCCGCCACCTTGAGCTTCTGCAACGTGCCTTCATCGGCCAACGCACGCCGCAGGTCCAGCCTGTCGACGATGTTGCGCATGCCGATCGACTGCTCTTCGCGCAGCCCCTTGCGGCGACGATCGGCTTCATTGGCAAGCCGCGCGCGCTGCTTGGCGCGCAATTCGTCACGCTCCAGCGCCACCGATCTCATGCGAGTCTTGAGCTGATTGCCACCAAGGGCCGGCAGCACCGTGAAGACGGTCGCGAACACCGCAATGCCAACCAGCAACGCTATCAGGAAGGCAGGATCGGTCAGCGATCTTACGACTTGGTCGGTCATTCGTTTTCAGTCTTTTCGTTTCGAGCTTTCCAAGGTCGGCCTAAACTTCAAAGTTCATCATCTTGCGCATCACCAGAATGCCGATCGACATCCAGACGCCGGAACAGCCGAGGATCAGATTGCCGGTGCTGGTGGTGAACAGCGGCATGATGTAGTTCGGGCTCGACAGATAGACGAGAAGGGCGACGACAAAAGGCAGCGCGCCGATGATGACGGCCGACGCCTTGGCTTCCATGGAAAGCGCCTGGACCTTGGCCTTCATCTTCTTGCGATCGCGAAGCACGCGCGACAGGTTGCCAAGCGCCTCGGAGAGATTACCGCCGGCCTGTGACTGGATCTGGATAACGATTCCGAAGAAGCTTGCCTCGCTGCACGGCATGGTTTCAGCCATGCGCAAGGTGGCATCGGGGATGGACATGCCAATCTGCTGTGAATCGACAATCCGGCGGAACTCGGTCTTGACCGGCTCCGGCGATTCACTGGCGATCAGGCGAATGGCGTCGTTGAGCGGCAGGCCGGATTTGACGGCGCGCACGATGATGTCGAGGGCGTTGGGAAATTCGTTGAGGAACGCCTTGACCCGGCGCGCGCGGCGAAACGAGACGAACCAGCGCGGCAGGCCGAGCGCCCCCGCCAGCAGCGCGCCCGGCAGGACCAGAAGCGGCGCGCCGGCGAGATAGGCAAGCACCGTCAGCGCGATGCCGCAAATGACGGAGTAGATATAGAAACGCTCGATCGAGACCTGCATGCCGGCCTGACGAATCTGGGCCTTCAACGGCGGCTTCTTGACGGCGAGTTCGTTGGTTTTCTGCTTTTCGTCGAGCTGTTTCAGCGTGTCCTGGACAGATTTACGCCGCTTGACCGCCTCCGCGACACGGTCGCGCGAAGCCTTGACGACCGAACGATCGGTCTCGGCCGCCTTGATCGTCTCGAGCCGCTTGCCGGCCTGCTTCTCGTTGCTCATCTTGGTGAACAGGAAGGCATAGGCGACCGCACCGGCGCTGAAGCCGGCGAGCACGATGAACGCCAGTACGGTGGTGTCAATTCCGAACATCGACCTCGGTCCCCAGCGCATATCGCCGTTTCAAGGAAACGGCGATATGCGCTATCGCTTTGTTTTGACGCAATTCCCAAGGGAAAGCGCTACGCGCTTTTCCCGGGAAAACCGCTTCACACTTTTCCTGGAATTGCTTCCAACCTCGATATGCGTCAGTCAGCGCGTTTCTCCATCGATTCCAGCGCATTGGCGAGGCGCTGTTCCTCGCCATAGTAGCGGGCGCGATCCCAGAAATGCGGGCGGCCGATGCCGGTCGACACGTGCTCGCCAAGCAGCCTTCCATTCGAGTCCTCGCCCTTGATGTTGTAGAGCACGATATCCTGCGTGATGATGACGTCGCCTTCCATGCCGATCACCTCGGTGATGTGGGTGATGCGGCGCGAGCCGTCGCGAAGGCGTGCTGCCTGGATGATGACATCGATGGAGCCGACGACGATTTCACGCACGGTCTTCTGCGGCAGCGAATAGCCACCCATGGCGATCATGGATTCGATACGGTTCAGGCATTCGCGCGGGCTGTTGGAGTGGATCGTTCCCATCGACCCGTCATGGCCGGTGTTCATCGCCTGCAGCAGGTCGAAAACCTCCGGTCCGCGCACTTCGCCGACGATGATGCGTTCGGGCCGCATGCGCAGGCAGTTCTTGACCAGGTCGCGCATGGTCACCTCGCCTTCGCCCTCGAGATTGGGCGGGCGGGTTTCGAGACGCACCACGTGCGGCTGCTGCAGTTGCAGTTCGGCCGAGTCCTCGCAGGTGATGACGCGTTCCTCGCGGTCGATATAGTTGGTCAGGCAGTTGAGCAGCGTCGTCTTGCCAGAGCCGGTACCGCCGGAGATGACGATGTTGCAGCGGACGCGGCCGATGATCTTGAGGATCTCGGCGCCCTGCGGCGAGATGGCGCCGAACTTGACCAGCTGATCGAGCGTCAGCTTGTCCTTCTTGAACTTGCGGATGGTGAGCGCGGTGCCGTCGATGGAGAGCGGCGGGGCGATGACGTTGACGCGGGAGCCGTCGGGTAGGCGGGCGTCGCAGATCGGACTCGATTCGTCGACGCGGCGGCCAACCTGGCTGACGATGCGCTGGCAGATGTTGAGCAGCTGCTGATTGTCGCGGAAGCGGATGCCGGTCTGTTCGACCTTGCCATTGACTTCGATGTAGACGTTCTTGGAGCCGTTGACCATGATGTCGGCGATATCGTCGCGGGCGAGCAGCGGCTCCAGCGGGCCGTAGCCCAGCACATCGTTGCAGATGTCCTCGAGCAACTCTTCCTGCTCGGCGATCGACATTGCGAAATTTTTGATGGCGATGATGTCGTTGACGATGTCGCGGATTTCCTCGCGCGCGCTCTCGGGATCGAGCTTGGCGAGTTGCGACAGGTCAATGGTGTCGACGAGCGCGGAGAAGACCTGGCTCTTGGTGTCGTAGTAGGTTTCACTTTTTTCGCGCTGGATCTTTTTTGGCGGCTCCGGCGCCATCGATGGCGCCTCAACGGCACGGCGAGTTGGCGGGGTTCCCGGCGCTCCAGGCGGCGCTGCCGCGGGCCGGGCAAGTACCGCCATGTCCGCAGGCGTTGCAGTGGCCGGCGCCGCTGGCGCCGGTGCTGGCTGACGGAACTCCGGGGTGAACCGGCCGCCGTCGTCGGAGCCTCTTTTACCAAACATGATCGACTACCAATTCCGTCCAGAACATGATGCCGAAGCGGTTTTCGGACGACATCATGCTCTACTTCTTGATTTGGAGGGGAGCGTCATTTCTTGTTACGCGAGAGCTTGCCGAGCAGGCCGCCAAGGCCTGCCTTCTTCCTGGCCTTGATTTCGCTGCGACCGGTCAGGACATGCGCGATTTCGTTGATCATGCCGACGACCGGGCTCCTGGCATCCATCTCGCCCAGCATGCGGCCGTTGTTGGCGGCATTTCCAAACAACAACGGGTCGAAGGCGATGACCGACATCGGCGTGAGGCTGAGCGGTTCGGCGAAGTCGGAAGCGGATATCTCGGGTCGCTTCGGTACGCCGGCCTGGTTGATGATCAGTTTCGGCGGCGGATCGTTCGGGCGAAGCCGCGTCAGCATATCGACCAGATTCTTGGTGTTGCGCAGATTGGCCAGTTCCGGCGTCGCCGTGATGACGATCTCGTCAGCCTTGATCAGTGTGTTCTTGGTCCAGCCAGTCCAGACATGAGGAACGTCGAGCACCAGCAGCGGCACACTGCGCTGCGCGGTGTCGATGAGTTGCGTGAAGGCATCGGGATCGAAATCATAGACACGTTCGAGGGTGGAGGGCGCGGCGAGCAGCGACAGATGTTCGGCGCACTGGGCAAGCAGCCGGTCGAGATAGACCTCGTCAACTCGTTCGGGCGAAAACACGGCTTCGGCGATGCCTTGCGCAGGGTCCTGGTCGAAATTTATGTTGGCCGTCCCGAAAGCCAGGTCGAGATCGGCGACGACCACTTCCGACTTGAACAGCGATGACATCGCCCACGCTACATTGTGGGCGATGGTCGAGGAGCCGACGCCGCCCTTGGCGCCGATGAAGGCGATCGAGCGGCCGATCGGCTCGGCTTCCGGATCGACGAAGATCGATGAAACCACGGAGACGATATCGGCCATCGACACCGGCGCGATGACATATTCGGAAATACCGAAGCGGATGAGTTCGCGGTAAAGACCGACATCGTTGTAGTGGCCGATCACCACGACTTTCGAGGAGGGATCGCAATATTCGGAAAGCTGGGCAAGCTGCTCCAGCAACTGCTTCGGTTCGCTGCGCGATTCCAGCAGGATCAGGTTCGGCGTCGGCGCCGACTGGTAGAATTCGATCGCCGTGGCGATGCCGCCCATATGCACTTTCAGATGCGCCTTGGCCATGCGGCGATCCTCGCCGGCCCGCTCCACCGGATGCGCGACACCTTCCGTCTCGCAAAATGCCTGGATCGAAATACGTGGCACCGGCCGCAGCGCCTGCATCGCGGCAATATCCGATTGCGAGCTGTCGCCGCCGTCTCTGGGCGTGTCGTAGGCAAGATTGCTCATCGTCATGCTCTTTTCCGTGACTTCTCTTTCCAGTCTCTACGCGGGACTGGCGCTCCTAGTACGTCACTTCCGAATTGCCGAGGAACTCGTCCGAAATACGTCTGCCGCGATAGACGTCGATCACCGCGCCGCGGTTCTCGGCGTCGATATCGGACGACTTTCTTGGCCCGAGCAGATCGGCCGGATTGGCGAGTTGCGCGGCGAGGTTGTTCTGAGACGAGCAGCCGTAATCGGCGTAGTGCTTGTTTTCCGAAGACTCGAGAATGTCTGCGGGCCAGCGCCCGCATTTGTCGGTCTGGGCTCTCACCGAAATATAGGAGACCCGGATAGGCGCCGAGGCTTCGGGGGAAACCGACTGGTAGGAGGTCACCACGATCCGGTTTCGCTTGATGCCGCTGGCAACCGCCAGCCTGGCGAAATCGCGACCGGCGGCCGTCGCGGCGACCTCGTTGGCCGATCCGCTCGGTATCTGGATCGTCAGCGTCGGGGCGGCACTTCTGTCATAGCCATCCAGAAAACCCAGAAGCGTATCGCGCTGGGAGCCGGTCATACCGCGGTCGCCAGCGCCGACCGGCAGGTCGATCTTCTGGTTCTTCTCCGCGATCACGATCGGATGCGTGGTGCGATAATCGTCCGGAATGGCGCCTACCGTGATGCTGTCACGATGGGCGCAGCCGGCCAGCAGCGCTGCCGCCACAACCGCCAGGACTGGGACGGCTCGCCGGCAGATCCGCGAACGCCCGGCACGCATCGTTGTAGCGAACGTGCTTGCCTTCAATGCTGACTGAGACATGTCCACTTCCCCGCTCACTTATAGATGAAGCCGACAACACCGTGATAACGGCCGTTGGGCTTGTCGGTCTGCATGGTGCCGTAGACGCGATTGACCCGGCCAAGGAACATGCCGGCCCCATCGCTCGGGGCGTTGAAATTGTCGTCCGGCTTGGCGAGGTCGTTGCGTGCCACCGGCTTCACCAGATAGGGGGTGATGATGATGACGAGTTCGGTCTCGTTGCGCACAAAATCCCTGCTGCGGAAGAGCGCCCCGAGCACGGGAATCTTTGTCAGTCCAGGCAAGCCGTTGACGGCTTGCCTGACATCGTCGCGAACCAGGCCGGCGATCATCATGGAGCCCCCAGAGGGCAATTCCACCGTCGTATCGGCAAGACGCTTGCGCAGCGACAGGACGTTCGTGCCGGGACTCGTTACGCCTGAGGAGAGCGACACAGATCCCTCCGTTGTCGGCTCGGAAACCGAGGTTCTGACTTTCAGGCTGATGCGACCGGGAGACAACACCACCGGCTGGAATTCCAGGCCGATGCCGTACTCGATCTTGTCGAGAGTATAGGTCTTCAGGCCAGTCTGGTTGTCGGTGGATACGTTCGCGCTGACGCTGCTCACCATGTTGTATTCACCACCGACCTTGAAGGTCGCCTTCTCGCCTGATACGGCGGTCAAGGTCGGCTCGGCCAGGGTCTTCATGACCCCGGACTGCTCCATGGCGTTGATATAGGCCTGCAGCCCCGAGGAGCCGATATTGAAGCCCGAATTCGACAGCTGCTTGCCGAGGCCGGTGAAATTGTCGCTGATTGCGCCGTAGCTGATACCGTTGCTGCCGCCACTGCCGACCATGTTGACGCCGAGCTGCTTCATCACCGAGCGGCTGACTTCGGCCACGGTCACCTTCAGCGTCACCTGGTCGTCGCCGATGATCTGCAGCAGGTTGACGATCTTCGAGACCCGACGTTCGGCATCCGGATTGTTGATGTCGACGCCGCCATTAGCATTGCCGCCGGCCGCGGTCTGCGAATACTGGCCGGTCGTCGCTTCACCGCCGGACACAAAGATGGTTGCCAGGTCAACGGCGCGCTTGGCATCGAGCGGCGTGTCCACCACCCCGGTCAGGACGACGTTGTCGTTCAGCAATTCGACCTTGATCTCGGCATTCGGAAGGAAGCGCTTGAGGTAGTCTTCCAATCCGGCGACGTCGCGTTCGACGGCCAGATCCAGGCTGGCAATCTGCTCGCCATTGGGACCGAAGACGAAGATGTTGGTTTCGCCCACCGACTTGCCGAACAGATAGATCCGCCTTGCGGTGCGGGTCACCGCATCGGCGACCGCAGGGTTGGCGACCAGGATGTCGTAGGCATCGCTCGGCAGATCGATGACCACCGATTTGTTGAGGCCGAGCTTGACACGTTGCGTGGCGGTCGAGGCCATGACCCGGGCGCTCTTTCCGGCGGCCTTGGCGTCGACGAGGCCACTTGCATGGGCTCCGAGAAAAAGCAGGCCGATGGCCGCAGCCATGGTGACCGGCAGTTTAGCGAGTAACCTCATTTCCTTGCCCCTACTTCGGAAACTTCGCCCGATTTGATCAACCGCACCGTTCCGCGCCGCCCATTGCCGGAAACGAGGTAGTCGGCTTCATCGGTACCCTTTTCCTTGTTGTCGGTGATTGAGCGCAGCGCCAGCGTCAGGCGATCGGCCATTTGCTGGGCGACGGTGATGATCTCGGCCTGCTGCGGCGTCAGCTCCAGTGTCGCCGTCTGTCCGACCCTGGTCTTCTTGCCTTCCTCGTCCTCCTGGATGGTCTGATCGATCGCCAGGACGCGGATGTTCTTGAGGATGGTCTCGGTGGTGAATCCGCTACCGCCGTTGCCGGTGTCGGATCTGCGGGTCATGATGACGTCGACAAAATCGTTAGGCAGGATAAAGCCGCCTGCCGACGTGTCCGCCGAGATCGCGGTGGCGACGGCACGCATGCCGGTGGGCAGGATAGAAGACATGAAGCTCTGCCCCTCGCCGATCAGCTTGGAGCGCCGCAGCGGCTCACCGGTGTACATCGCCATGCGGGCGACGGAGCCCTTCAGCTTCTCCCGCGCTTCGGGTTCGGCGGCACGGGTGATGAAATTCGCATTGATGCCATCGGACGGCCAGGACTCCCAGCTGAGATTGTTTTCAAGCGGGCTTCCCATAGGCACGTCGCCGGAAAGCACGAGCACATCCTGCAAGGCGATGGCCGGCGCCTGCGGGGCATCGACGACGACCTGCTGGGGCGGGACCGCCACCATATTCTTGGCAACATAACCTGCACCACCCGCCGCGGCCACCGCCACGCCCAGAATGATCAGTCGGGATGCTGGCATCTGTCCGAACCCTCGCCTTTAGGCAACCACCTAGCCAGGCCGGACTTTGCAGCGGCAATCGTCAAAACAAGGTTAATACAATGCTTACGATCGTGATTAATTTAAGGTTTACATAAATTGGATGGACCCGTGCTCCGACCAACAAAAGAGGCGGCCAAGCCGCCTCTTTTCAGATCGATGCAGGAGCGGCAAGGAAGGCTTGCTGTCTCAGATCGCCAGCCTTGCCAGCGCCCATACCATCAGGGGTGAGTCCGGATAGGTTAGCAGCCCGCCAATGCCGAGTGCAATGCCGTAGGGAACGCCGGTCGTGTCGTCGGCGAAATGGCGCAGGAATGGACTGTGGCTGGTGTAGATCGCCAGCGGCGATTTCCGGTAGAGGAGGATGGCGAGCGTCAGCAGTCCCCCGATAAACGCTGAGATCACGAGATACTCGACAAGGTGAGTGTTGAACCCCATCCAGACGGCGGTGCCGGCGAGCAGCTTGGCGTCGCCGCCGCCCATGCCGCCCAGTGCAAACAGACCGAACGTCACTGCCAGCACCAAGGCGCCGGCGGCGAAATGCCAGCCATAGGTTGCCCAGTCCATGCCCGTCAGCGGCGCAACCAGGACAAACACCGCCAGTAGCAGCACCGGTACGCGGTTGGCGATCGTCATCGACAGCATGTCGGAGGTCGCGGCGAAGAGCATGCAAAAAGGAAAGACGACGAAGATCAACGCTTCGAGCATGGGCGCGGCACCCTGTTGCCAACTGTATCCAGCCTCAGCCTAGACATATACGATTAACGATCGATGAGACTGGGTACTCAAAATCGCTCGACGCGATGAAATAGGGGCCGCCAATCAGGCGGCCCCTATCTCTAAAGCAACCAAGGGTATTACGAATTAGTCACCTTGCCGGCGATCGTGGTGAACTTGTTGTTCAGGGCATTGCCGAGCGAACCAGCGCCAACCATGATGGCAAGCGCGATGAGAGCGGCGATCAGACCGTATTCGATAGCGGTCGCGCCGGATTCGTCCTTCGCGAAACGTGCGATGAGATTAGACATTCGAGAGCTCCTACTCCACGTGTTACAGCACTTCCGTCAACTTCTGTGGTGGTTGATCGGATGCTGCCAATCTACGGAGAAGCTCTTTCAATCGGCTTAATAAACAGCCTTACCGATTCCTTTCCCGCTTCGAACAGCCTGTGTGGTTAACCGTAAACTAAACGCTGGACACTAGCTCGCCTGCCTGTGAAAAGGCCGCGAAAGCTGCAAATTCACGGGCATCGGCAGGACGCATTATTATATTAGCTGGTAGCAAGATTGGTGCGAATATCCCTGCGCCGATCGGTTTAACCGTTGGTTCACCAATCTCCTTCATGTTCCGTTGAACAAGTTTTGCCGCCGTGGAGCGCCTTGATGACTGCCATGAAATCGTCATTCCTGCTTGTCGCGCTTCTCGCCCTCCCGGCTTTTGTGCTGCCGGCCAAGGCCGGAGCCGGCATCGAAGTGACGATGAACCAGGCCAAGATCGTCAAACTGACACGCCCCGCCGACACCATAGTCGTCGGCAATCCGGCGATTGCCGACGCTTCCGTCCAGGATGCATCGACGATCGTGCTGACGGGCAAGGGGTTCGGCGTCACCAACCTGGTTGTCCTCGACCACGATGGCAGCCCGATCGTCGACGAGCAAGTGACCGTGGTGCGCCAGGACGCGTCGTCCGTGCGTATCTACAGGCGCGCCTCGGTACAGACCATGTCCTGCACGCCCTATTGCGAAAGCTCGTACAAGAGCGACTCGGAAAAGTCGTCCGAAGCCGAGATGAGCGCTGGGCAGTAAGCGCCCGACGCTTCATGGCCTCGACAACGCCGCCTCGGTTAGCGGCGGGTTAATGCAGTCTCGGCAAATTTAACGGTCATCCAAACCGGACCTCAATGGGTTCTGGCTAATGTTGTCTCTGGTACCGCATCAGGATCGGCAGGGACGGATATGGGCGAGGATTATTGCGAGGATTCAAGACCCGGAATCGGCAAGGCCAGCGCAGGACGAGGAAAGTTTATCCGTCGTTTCCTTGGCGATCGGCGCGGCAGCACCGCGATAGAATTCGCCATGCTTGCGTTACCGTTTGCGGCTCTCGTCTTCGCCATCCTTGAGAGCTGCGTTTCATTCGCCGGACAGGAGGTGATGGCCAACATCACCGATGATATCGCCCGTCAGTTGCGTACTGGCCAGTTGAGGCAAGCCGATGTAACGGACGAGGAGCTGAAGGGCTTGGTCTGCGCCAGACTGGAGATTATTGTCGCCAAGGGTTGCCCCGGTTTGCTGGTGGATCTGCGCCCGTTCAAGACCTTTGCCGGGGCAGCCAGTGCGGGTTTCACGATTTCCGGCTCGACCATCACGCTGACGGGCAAGGATCCGGATACAGGCAAGGAGCCGGTTTTCGGGACCCCCACAATAGGCCCGGCAGAATCAAAGAACATGCTGCGGGTCTTTTACCCTTGGCCGGTCATGACCGATTTCATGGCTCAATACATGTCGAATATGGATGGCGGCAAGACTCTGCATTACGCGACGACAACGTGGCAAAACGAGCCATTCGACAACTGAAATTGCACGTGTAAGCAAAAGGAAAAGTGCATGTTTTGTGCGGGGGCACATCCGGGGATGTCGGTTATCTGGAAGAGAGCGGCGCGGTTTTTTGCCGATCGGCGCGGCATAGCGGCGGTCGAATTTGCCCTCATCGTGCCTGTCTTGCTGATCATGTATTTCGTTACCATGGAGGCCTCGCAAGCCATCGAGGCCAGCAAGAAGGTCAGCCGCATCAGTTCCATGGTTGCCGACCTCGTCACGCAGCAAACGTCAGTGGTCAACGCAGATCTCACCGACATCATGAAGATTGGAAACTCCAGCCTTCAGCCTTATAACCGCTCAGTCGCCGATATCTTCATTACAGCAATCGACATCGAAGCCGATCCGGGTAATGCGACACCGCAAGCAAAGGTGGCGTGGTCCTGGCGCGTGCTGAATGGGATCACTAGCCGCGACTCCGACCCGACAACCGCCACCACCGTTCCGGCAACGCTCAATATTGCTGGGACTTTCCTCATTCGTGTCCAAACCACTCTCAAATACCAACCGATCATCTCCTGGTCGGAAGGCGCCGAAAAGCCGCTCGGATTTATCTCGGCCTTCAACGAAGGCAAAATAACGATGAGCGAAACCTACTATCTCAGGCCGCGCCGGACCACGTCGATCCCCTGCAGCGATTGCTGAAGCAGCTCTGGCCCATCCGACCCCGGCTTTATTGCGCGCCGCTGTCGGTGCTGCCCGACACCAGGCGCACGATGGAATCGGCCATCGCATAGTCACTCGCAGCGGCGAGCGTGAACCCTCCCGAATGTTTCGATTCCACGAAATCGTAGACTTCCGGCGACTGCGATCTGAGATTGGTGAGGAAGACGGTCAGTCGGCGTTTGGCTTCGGGGTCGAGATCGCTGCGGACGGCGTGAGGGCCGTATCTGAGCACGCCGGAGGTCCAGATGATCTGGAGCGCGGCTTCTGGAATGCCCGCCGCCTCCAGTCGCGCCGCCGTGCCGTCCGGATCAGCCGGCTGATCGCCAGCAATCGCCGTCCGGTTTTCCGCCGTGGCCCGCTCCCAGCCGAACAAGGCATCGGCCTGGCCATCGACCAGCATCGCTTCTGCGGCGGCAGCCGAGCCGGCATGAGCGAGGAATGGCGCATCCTGGCTGATCTTGATGCCGTCGGCCGCCAGCCCGGCGAGCGGTAGAAGCGAACCGCCGACATTGTCGGAAGGCGCCATGGCGATGCGGTGCGTTTCCAGGGCCGCGAGATCGGAAAGCCTGCCGTCGCGCGTCAAAAGCACGGAGCGGATGCCCGTGGCACCGTCGGCATCGACCGGCGCCACAAGAGGTTCGACGCAGCCGCAGCGCTCCGAGGCGGTGGCGTAGGCGGTCGCCGAATAGACCGCGTACTGAATCCGGCCATTGGCCTGTGCCTCTATCAGCGCCGCATAGTCATGCGCGACGACGAATTCCACCTTCATGCCGAGCGCCCTGCCGTAGGCGTCAGTCAGCATGGCCAGACCCGGAACCGTGTTGCCGGCGCCCGGCTCGGCAACGATGCCGATCCGAAACGTGCCGATCTGGTCGCGCCAGTCGGCGTGCGCGGCGAGCTGCGAGGCCAGCAGCGCTACAGTGGTCGCCAGTGCACTCCAACCCAGGTCAGCCCGTCTCATCGATCCATGCCCCGCACGCCGTTCCTTGAAGCGCATCGCATGTCTCAAGGATGCGTACAGCGCGCCTGCCCGACTTCGCGACCATCGCGTCAGGCCGTTGCCGCCTGGTTTACGATTTGCCAATGCCGCGACGGGACCTTATGTCTGGTCAACCAGACTGGCAATGACGGCACCGATGGCACGCGCTTTCCTCTTCGTTCTCGATTCTTTCGGCATTGGCGGCGCCGCCGATGCCGAACCCTATGGCGACGCCGGCTCGAACACATTCGGACATATCGCGCTGGCCTGCGCGGAAGCCCGCGCCGATCGCGAGGGCCTGCGCGAGGGACCGCTGAAGGTGCCCACCATGGTTTCGCTCGGTCTCGGCCGCGCAGCAGAAACCGCAACCGGCTTCCAATTCGACAGCAAAGCCGCTGTTTCAGCCTCCGCTTTCCACGGCGCCGCGCAGGAGATTTCGAGCGGCAAGGATACGCCGTCGGGTCACTGGGAAATCGCCGGGCTGCCCGTGCGGTTCGACTGGGGCTATTTCCCCGATAAGGTGCCCGCCTTCCCTGCCGAACTGACCGAAGCGATGATCCGCGAGGGTAAGGTGCCGGGCATTCTCGGCAACTGCCATGCGCCCGGCACGGAGATCATCGAGCGCTTCGGCGAGGAGCATATCCGCACTGGCCAGCCGATCTGCTACACCTCGGTCGATTCCGTCCTGCAGATAGCAGCGCACGAAGTTCATTTCGGCCTGGAGCGGCTCTACGAGTTCTGCAAGACGGTACGCCGGCTGGTCGATCCGCTGAAGATCGGACGGGTGATCGCACGGCCTTTCCTGGGCGAAACATCGGCCACGTTCGAGCGCACCTACAACCGCCATGACTACGCCGTGCCGCCGCCTGAGCCGACGCTGCTCGACCGCTTGACCGGGCGCGGCAGCCGGGTGATCGCGGTCGGCAAGATCGGCGACATCTTCGCCCACCGCGGTATCTCGGAAGTACGCAAGGCGCCCGGCAACATGGCAATGTTCGACAAGGCGCTGGGCGCGATGGACGATGCCGGCGACGGCGACCTGGTGTTCGCCAATTTCGTCGACTTCGACACCGAGTTCGGCCATCGCCGCGACGTCGCCGGCTATGCTGCAGCGCTCGAAGCCTTCGACCGCCGGCTGCCCGAGGCACTGGCAAAGCTGAAGCCGGGCGATCTGCTCATCCTCACCGCCGACCATGGCAACGATCCGACATGGCGTGGCACCGACCACACGCGCGAACGCATCCCGGTCATCGGCACCGCACCAGGTCTCACGGGCGGCGACATCGGGCTCAGGACCACCTTCGCCGATATCGGCGAGACGGTCGCCGAACACCTCAAGCTGGCGCGCGGCCGCCACGGCGCTTCCTTCCATGCGGCGATAGGCGGCCATGCCTGAACTGCCCGAGGTCGAAACCGTCCGGCGCGGCCTGCAGCCGGTTCTGGAATGCGCGCGGATCGTGCGCGTCGAGGCGCGCCGGCCCGATCTCCGATTTCCGTTTCCGGCGAGATTTGCGCAGCGGCTGACCGGCAAGACCGTCATCGCGCTTGGCCGCCGCGCCAAATATCTCACCATACACCTGGACGATGGCCCGGTGCTGATCTGCCATCTCGGCATGTCGGGCTCGTTCCGCATCGAGGCCGCTGATGACAAAGAGACGCCCGGCACGTTCCATCAAGAGCGCTCGAAGAATGCCAAGCACGACCATGTGGTGTTCCATGTCGTGTCGCCTGTCGGCCTCCAGTCTCGCGTGGTCTTCAACGACCCGCGTCGCTTCGGCTTCATGCTGTTTGCGGAAGGCCTGGCCGAGGCGCATCCGATGCTGGCGGGACTGGGCGTCGAGCCGACCGGCAATGCGCTGGAAGGCGCCCTGCTCGCCTCTCTGCTGAAGGGCCGCAGATCGCCGTTGAAGGCGGCGCTGCTCGACCAGAAGCTGATAGCCGGGCTCGGCAATATCTATGTGTCGGAAGCGCTGTGGCGCGCCGGCCTTTCGCCATTGCGCGAGGCAGGCACCATCGCCGGGACCAGCAAGAAGGCCAAGGAACAGAGCGAACGACTGGCCGGGGCAATCCGTTCGGTGATCGCCGATGCGATCGCCGCCGGTGGGTCTTCGCTGCGCGACTATGTGCACACAGACGGGTCGCTGGGCTATTTCCAGCATTCCTTCGCGGTCTACGATCGCGAAGGCGAGCCCTGTCCGACGCCCGGCTGTCGCGGCCACATCGAGCGCATCGTGCAAAGCGGCCGCTCGACCTTTTATTGCCGGACCTGCCAGCGGTAAGCTAGACGGTCCTTCAGTGCCGCAACCAGGAGGCCAGCCCATGAGCTATGAAACCATCATCGTCGAGACGCGCGGCAAGGTCGGCCTGATCACGCTGAACCGGCCCAAGGCGCTCAACGCGCTGAACGCGCAGGTGCTGGCGGATTTGCTGACGGCGGCAAAGGGGTTCGACGCCGATCCCGGCATCGGCGCCATGGTCATCACCGGTTCCGAGAAGGCTTTTGCGGCGGGCGCCGACATCAAGGAAATGCAGGCCGTCACCTACGCCGAGGCCTATGTGCAGGATTTCTTCGTCGGCTGGGAACAGTTTACCCGCACCCGCAAGCCGATGATCGCGGCGGTCGCCGGCTATGCACTGGGCGGCGGCTGCGAACTGGCGATGATGTGCGATTTCATCATTGCCGCCGACACGGCGAAATTCGGCCAGCCCGAAATCACGCTCGGCGTCATTCCCGGCATGGGCGGGTCGCAACGGCTGACCCGCTTTGTCGGCAAGTCGAAGGCCATGGACATGTGCCTGACCGGTCGGATGATGGATGCCGCCGAAGCCGAGCGCAGCGGCCTGGCCTCGCGCATCGTGCCGGCCGGCGAGTTGATCGAGGAGGCGATGAAGGCCGCGGCCAGGATATCAGAGTTTTCACTGCCATCGGTGATGATGGCCAAGGAGGCAGTCAACCGCGCCTACGAGACGACGCTGGCGGAGGGACTGCGCTTCGAACGCCGGCTGTTCCACTCGCTGTTTGCGCTCGACGACCAGAAGGAAGGGATGGCCGCCTTTGCCGAGAAGCGGAAGCCGAATTTCACCAATCGCTAGAGTGGCGGCGGCGAGGACCAAAAAGAAGCCAAAGCGGCGTTGACGCGCCGGAAAAGCTGAACTATAAGCCGCTCCAACCGAGGCGGCCGTTGGCTGCCCGTTTGTTTTTTGCGCCCTGCGGCATCCCGCATGCGCCCACCAGATCAGAAGAGAGGCATCATGGCCAATACCTCCTCGGCCAAAAAGGCAACGCGCAAGATCGCCCGCCGCGCAGCGATCAACAAGAACCGCCGCTCGCGCGTGCGTACATATGTCCGCCAGGTCGAAGAGGCACTGGCTGCCGGCGACAAGGCAGCCGCGCTGGAAGCCTTCAAGACCGCAGAGCCGGAATTGATGCGCGCCGCGACCAAGGGCGTGATCCATAAGAATACGGCATCGCGCAAGGTGTCGCGTCTGGCTCACCGCCTCAAGGTGCTGGCGGCCTGATCGACCGTTCCTGAACTGTCGTTCTTTCAAACCCGGCCAATCGCGCCGGGTTTTTTCGTTTGCCGGCAAGCACTTAAAAAGAACGGCCGCAAAGCACGCCCGAGCCGCATTCCAGAGTCTGGAATGCTTTGCCGGCACATACACTCCCACTGATATTCCAATCCGCCGAAACGGCCCACGCCAATAAATTTGGCTGTCACAAATTGCTGATACTTTTCAACGACTTGCTGGAAGTGATCCACAGCTTGTTCACATCGCCTGTGGGCGATAGGCAGCAAGTTGGTGTCAAGCGAATTATTTCAGAAAATTTCAAACCGCACAGCCATTTTCATATTCGCGGCAAAAGGGTTTGAATCCCAATGGCTTTGTCAAAATATGCGCTTCCAGCACGGAGCCCGAACCGTTGTTCACTAACCAGATTCCTTAAAAATCCGTTAGAGGTGGCCTTGCCCTATCCACAGCGATTTCGGTAATGTCGATCTATCGAAAGGGACGGGCCATTAGCCCTTAACCCAGCCTGAATCGGCCAGCTAACAGTGGCAGAATTCATGACGTGGATCAATTCCGCGAACGGGTATGGCTTGCCTTTTCGATACGATAGGGGACTGGCGTAATTGTACATGGCAGCTTGATGGCGCACCGGCGTTTTCGCCGGGTAGCACCGCTTTGCCCGAACATGTCAGACGGACTGGCCTTAAGCAGCCGGGACCGATCCCATTCTGACGAGGCAACGTCATCCGCCGGCGGCGGCGGTGGTGTTGTAGCGAAGATACGGTCGCCGGAAACATGGGTGCAGGAGGCGCACTCCCGGCGGAAAAAAGGTACAAAGGAAAAGGGACGCACAATCATGCAGAGCGGCATCGAGCGGGAGCTTACGGGCGACCTGCCATTTCCCGGAACATTGGTCGGAGCGCACGATATGGCGGCTTCCAGCGACGCGGAACAGAAGTTCGACCGGGTCAAGGCCCAGTTGAAGGCGCGCCTGGGAACCGAGGTCTATTCGAGCTGGTTCGGCCGTATGAAGGTGGCTGAGGCTTCCCGGGGCATTGTACGCATCTCGGTGCCCACGGCCTTCCTGCGCTCGTGGATCAATGGCCATTATCTCGATCTCATCGCCGATCTGTGGAAGCACGAGGATCCCGAAATCCTCAAGATCGAGATGGTCGTGCGCACCGCGACCCGTCCGGCCCGCAATGGCGTCGAACCCGAGGCCGTGCCGGCGCGCAAGATGACCAAGCATACGCAGACCGCATTGGCGGCCGGCACGGTCGGCCCCGGCAGGGTGGAGCGGGCGCCCGCCCCTCGTCCCGGCACGCCGATCGAGAGCGAATTCCGGCACAATGTGCTGGGGTCGCCGCTCGACCCGCGCTACACGTTCGGCTCCTTCATCGAAGGCCCGTCGAACCGGGTGGCTTTCGCCGCAGCCAAAGCCGTGGCGGAATCGCAGTCGAGCGCGGTGCGCTTCAACCCGCTGTTCCTTCATGCAACCGTCGGGCTCGGCAAGACGCACCTTTTGCAGGCGATTGCGGCCGAATCCCTGAAACAGAACCCGAAATCGCGCGTCGTCTATCTGACGGCCGAATATTTCATGTGGCGCTTCGCCACCGCGATCCGCGACAACAATGCGCTGACGCTGAAGGAACAGCTGCGCGACATCGACCTCTTGATCATCGACGACATGCAGTTCCTGCAGGGCAAGTCGATCCAGCACGAATTCTGCCATCTCATCAACATGCTGCTCGACAGCGCCAAGCAAGTGGTGGTTGCCGCTGACAGGCCGCCGTCGGAACTGGAATCGCTGGAACCGCGGGTGCGCTCGCGCCTCAATGGCGGTGTCGCGCTGGAAATGTCGGCGCCGGACTTCGCCATGCGCATCGGCATGCTCAAACTTCGGCTTGCCACCGCCAAGGTCGACGATGCATCGCTCAATATTTCGGAGGAGATCCTCAACCATGTCGCCCGCACGGTAACCGGCAGCGGTCGTGAGTTGGAGGGCGCGTTCAACCAGCTGCTGTTTCGTCAGTCGTTCGAGCCGGCGATCACCATCGACCGCATCGACGAAATCCTCGGCCACATCTATCGCTCTGGCGAGCCGAAGCGGGTGCGCATCGAGGACATCCAGCGCATCGTGGCGCGCCACTACAATGTGTCGAAGACCGAGTTGCTGTCCAACCGGCGCACGCGCACCATCGTGAAGCCCAGGCAGGTCGCCATGTACCTGTCGAAGGTATTGACGCCGCGCTCGCTGCCGGAGATCGGCCGGCGGTTCGGCGGGCGCGACCACACCACGGTGCTGCATGCGGTGCGCAAGATCGAGGACCTTTCCGGCGTCGACAACACGCTGGCGCAGGAACTGGAACTGTTGCGCAGGCTGATCAACGACCAAGCCTGATCGGCGCGGCAAACGGTCGTCGCGCTTTAAATTTTCTTGTTTTGATGCATGTCGTTGTCCCAAAACCGCTGCGCAGTTTCCGGCGACATGCATCGGTTGCCGGCCAACGTCCGCTTTATCCCCAGAAAGCCCGCTTAACCGGCGCGAACCGGTGGCCCGGACTTGCGTTTGCTGGCTTTTTCCTGTCAGTTTGCATAGATTCTGAGCCTGTTCAGACCTTTCGCGGGGCGCCGCCCACTGGTGACCCGTCCATTCATTCAAGCGAGCCTGTTTCGTCATGCGTGTTATCCTGGAACGGTCCAATCTCCTGAAGTCGCTCAACCACGTTCATCGCGTGGTCGAGCGGCGCAATACCATACCGATCCTGTCGAACGTGCTGCTCAGCGCCGAGGGCGCCAGCCTTGAAATGAAAGCCACCGACCTCGACCTCGAAGTGACCGAAGCGACGCCGGCAAAGGTCGAGCGCGGCGGGGCGACGACGGTTCCGGCGCACCTGCTCTACGACATCGTGCGCAAGCTGGCCGACGGCGCCGAAGTGATGCTGAAGACCGACGAGGACGGCAACGCCATGACGGTAACGTCGGGCCGCTCGAGCTTTCGCCTGCAATGCCTGCCGCAGTCCGATTTCCCGGAGCTTTCGGCGGGGTCCTTCTCACACATCTTCCGGCTCGATTCCGTCGCCCTGAGAGGCCTGATCGAAAAGACCCAGTTCGCCATCTCCACCGAAGAGACGCGCTACTATCTCAACGGCATCTACCTGCACACGCATGAAACTGGCGGCAAGCTGAAGCTGCGTTCGGTGGCGACCGACGGTCACCGCCTGGCGCGCGCCGAGATCGACGCTCCGGCCGGGTCCGAAGGCATGCCGGGCATCATCATTCCGCGCAAGACGGTCAGCGAATTGCAGAAGCTGGTCGACGATCCCGATGTCGCGGTGACCACCGAATTGTCCGACACCAAGATCCGCTTCACCATCGGCAGCGTGGTTCTGACCTCGAAGCTGATCGACGGCACTTTCCCGGACTACCAGCGCGTCATTCCGACCGGCAACGACAAGAAGCTGATCATCGACCGCCAGAGCTTCGCCGCCGCCGTCGATCGCGTCTCGACCATTTCCTCCGAGCGCGGCCGCGCGGTGAAGCTTTCGATCACCGAAGGCCAGGTGACGCTTGCCGTCAACAATCCGGATTCGGGCAGCGCCACCGAGGAACTGGCGGCCGACTATTCGTCCGACCCGATCGAGATTGGCTTCAACGCCAAATATCTGCTCGACGTCGCTGCTCAACTCACCGGCACGGAAGCCAAGTTCATGCTGGCCGATGCCGGCTCGCCGACGCTGATCCACGACATGGCCGATGAGACCGCGCTCTACGTGCTGATGCCGATGCGGGTGTAGCCGCACTGCGGCACACTGCAGCATAGTGATTGCGGCGACTTCTATAGGCGGATAGCGGTTGCCGGAACAAAATCACATAAGTAAGCTCACACTTACGAATTTCCGCAATTATGCGGCGTTGTCGATCGGCTTTTCACCCGGCGCGGTGGTGTTTTCCGGCGACAATGGCGCCGGCAAGACCAATCTCCTGGAAGCCATCTCGCTGCTGACGCCTGGCCGCGGCCTGCGCCGGGCGCCCTATGTCGACGTGGCCCGCGAAGGCGGCGATGGCGGCTTTGCGCTGCACGCAAGGCTCGACGGGCCGGAGGGGCAGGTCGAGATCGGCACCGGCATCACCGGGGGTGAAGCGGCCGGCGAGGGCGGTCGCAAGGTGCGCATCAATGGCGCGCCGGCACGGTCGGCCGACGCCATGCTGGAATGGCTGCGCGTGGTCTGGCTGACGCCGGCCATGGACGGCCTGTTCCCGGGGCCTGCCGCGGACCGGCGGCGCTTTCTCGACAGGCTGGTGCTTGCGATCGATCCCGGCCACGGCCAGCGCGCGCTCGACTATGAGAAGGCGATGCGCGGACGTAACCGATTGCTTACGGAAGGTTCGCGAGACGGCGCATGGTTCGACGCCATCGAGATGCAAATGGTCGAAACCGGCGTGGCGATTGCCGCGGCGCGCGCCGAGCTGGTGCGCCTGCTGGCCGCCATGATCGACAGGTTGCCGTCCAGCGGGCCGTTTCCGCAAGCCGACATCAGCCTCTTCGGCGACCTTGAAAGCCATGTCGCCTCAGCACCCGCTGTGGATGTCGAGCAACGCTATCGCGACGCCCTTGCCGACGGCCGCGAGCGCGACCGCGCCGCCGGACGCACGCTCGACGGCCCGCACCGTTCGGATCTACTGGTGCGCCACCGCCCCAAGGCGATGCCGGCCGAACTCTGCTCGACCGGAGAGCAGAAGGCGCTGCTGGTCGGCATCGTGTTGTCGCACGCAAGGCTGACCGGCGAGATGTCGGCGATGACGCCGATCCTGTTGCTCGACGAGATTGCCGCGCATCTCGATGCCGGCCGGCGCGCCGCGCTGTTCTCGATCCTGGAGGAGCTGAACTGCCAGGCCTTCATGACCGGAACCGACGCCGCGCTGTTTTCCAGCCTGAGGGGACGCGCGCAGTTCCTCACCGTCGACCACGGCACGGTTGGGCCAACCGAAGAGACCTGACAAGGTTTTTGCTCCGCTATATGGTCGGGCAATGACCCCTGCCGCCCTCACCGACGACGAACTCGAACGCTATGCCCGCCACATCGTGCTGCCCGAGATCGGCGGCGCCGGCCAGCAGCGGCTGAAGCGCGCACGGGTGCTGGTGATCGGCGCCGGCGGCCTCGGCGCACCGGTGCTGGAATATCTCGCTGCCGCGGGCGTCGGCACACTTGGCATCGTTGATGACGACATTGTCTCGCTGTCCAATCTGCAGCGGCAAGTGATCCACGCCACCGATACTGTCGGCGCGGCGAAGACCGAGAGCGCCAAAGCAGCGATCGCCCGGATCAATCCCCATGTCGCGGTGGAATTGCACGATTTCAGGCTGACGGCCGACAATGCTGCCGTTCTCGTCGCGCGCTACGACGTGGTCGTCGACGGCTCCGACAATTTCGAGACGCGCTATGTGGTGGCGGATGCCTGCGCGGCGGAAAAGCGGCCGCTCGTGCATGCCGCCGTCGGCCGCTTCGACGGCTCGGTGACGGTGTTGATGCCGTTCGGGACCGGCGCCGACGGCAGACCGAACCCTGGATATCGCGACCTCTNGACGTGTGCTCTTCCGATCTCAAGCTGATCACCGGTATCGGCGAACCACTGGTCGGCCGGCTGCTGCTCTACGATGCACTGTCGGCGCGCTTCGACACGATCCGTTACAAGAGAAACTGAGCTTATGGATCGGTCCACCAGCGTCCTTGTTACGCAGCTTGCCTCCGATTTCGAGCGCTGGGACGAACTGCTCAGCCTGATCATGCGCGCCTTTGCACCGATGGACGGCGTCATCGACCCGCCCTCCTCGGCACATCTGCTGAACGCCGGAAACCTCAGGGACAAGGCTGGCCGAGAGACCGTGTTGCTGGCCCTGCAGGATGACAGGATCGCCGGCTGCGTTTTCGCGCTGGAGAGAGCCGATGATTTCTACATCGGCAAGCTCGCCGTCGAACCTGAGCTTCAAGGGCAAGGCATCGGCAGGCGGCTGATGCAGGCTGTCGAATTTCTCGCCCGCAGCCGGAACAAACCGGCCATCGAACTGCAGACGCGAATCGAACTGACCGTAAATCATGCAACCTTTGCCGGTCTCGGCTTTCGCGAGACTGAACGCACCGCGCATGACGGCTATGACCGGCCGACCTCGATCACCTTGCGCAAGGAGTTGGCGTGAGCCTTGCACTCAGCTCACAGGAGCAGACAGTCGCCTCCGGCCATGACGGGGCGGCGATGGCGATGCGCATCGTTGCCGAAAGCGCTGCGCTGCTCGGCGCGCCGCGACTTATCCCGATCGCCTCGACGCATATAGACGGCGCGCTCTATCACGGCGATTCCGGCACGCTGTTTGCCGAAAGGCTGGTCGATAGCGGCGCCAGGGTCGCGGTGCGCTCGACGCTCAATGTCGGCGCGCTCGACCTGATGGGCTGCTCGCGCGTGCGCCTCGAAGAGCCGGCGCGCGGCATGGCGCGACGAATGATGGAGGCCTACCGCAAACTGGGCTGCGAGCAGAGCTGGACCTGCGCGCCCTATCAGGCCGGCCACAGGCCGGCGCTTGGCAGCGATGTCGCCTGGGGTGAATCCAACGCGGTGGTGTTCTGCAATTCGGTTCTGGGGGCACGCACCAACCGCTATGGCGACTTCCTCGACATCGCCTGCGCCATATCGGGCCGCGCGCCGGATTACGGCCTGCATCGCCCCGAGAACCGGCAGGCACGGCTGTTGTTCGATGTGTCCGGCCTATCCGCCTCGTTCCTTGGCTCCGAGATCGCCTGGCCGGTGCTGGGCAACCTCTACGGCCGTGAGGTCGGCAATGCGATCGGCGTCGTCACCGGCATATTCAGCCATCCCGGCGAGGATGCGCTGAAGGCCTTCGGCGCGGCTGCGGCATCGTCGGGCGCCGTCGGCCTGTTCCACATTGCCGGCGTGACGCCCGAGGCGCCCGACGCCGAGACCATCCTGGTGGGCGGCAGGCCGGAAACGATGATCCGCGTAACGCCGGAGATGGCCATGAAGGCCCGCGCCGGCCTGTCCACCGCAGCCACGCAGACCGCCATCGATGCCGTGGCGATCGGCAGTCCGCATCTGTCTTTGGCCGAATTCGATGCACTTGAGCGGCTGATTGGCGGGCGGCGGCTCAGCGTGCCGATTTACGCCTGCACCGGCCGCCACGTGCTCACCAGGCTGGAGCAGAACGGCAAGCGCAAGATGCTCGAAGCCAGCGGCGTCATCATCGTCGCCGACACCTGCGTGGTGGTGACGCCGATCCTGCCGGATCTGGCCGGCGGCGTGCTGATGACCAATTCGGGAAAATTCGCGCACTACGCGCCGGGCAATACCGGTTACGCCGTGCTTTACGGCTCGCTGGCCGACTGCGTGGAAAGCGCGGTTGCCGGTAAGCCCAGGTTTACGGACATCGCCGCATGAATGCTGCAGCCGACATACTGGTGCCGGGCAGCGGAGGCGAAGGACTGGCCTTGGTGCTGACCGCGCCAATCAGCTTCTGGGGTGGCGTCGATCCGAAGAGCGGCCGCATCGCCGATGTCCGTCACCCGCATCATGGCGAGACCATTTCCGGGCGTGTGCTGTTCCTGCCCGGCACGATCGGCTCGTCCTCAGCGTCAGCCGTGCTGATGGAACTCGTCCACAATGGCCATGCGCCGACGGCACTCGTGCTGCACGAGCCGGACGCGATCCTGCTGCTTGGCTTGATCGTGGCCAGGGAAATGGGCTGGCCGACGCCGGTAGCGCTCAGGCTCGAGCGCGACGATTTTGAGGCCTATCGCGGCAAGCGTGTGAGTGTCGCGGCGGATGGCGCCCTCACAACCGCATCCTGAACGCGGCCCGCTTCAAGTCCGTAGCGGCAGCACGCGGTCCGGCGGCCGGTGGCCGTCGAAGAAGGCGCGGATGTTGATGATCACCTTCTCGCCCATGTCGATGCGGCCCTCGATCGTCGCCGAACCCATATGCGGCAAAAGCACGACCTTGTTCTTCGCGGCAAGCTTCAGCAGTTTCGAGTTCAGCGCCGGTTCGTGCTCGTAGACGTCGAGGCCGGCGCCGGCGATCTTGCCGTCCTGGATCAGCTTGACCAGCGCTTCCTCGTCGATGATGTCGCCACGCGCGGTGTTGACCACATAGGCGGTGGGCTGAAGCAGAGCCAGGCGCCGCGCCGAAAGCAGATGAAAGGTCGCCGGCGTCGACGGGCAATTGACCGAGATGATGTCCATGCGGGCAAGCATCTGGTCGAGGCTTTCCCAGTAGGTCGCCTCAAGCCCTTCCTCGACCGCCGGCAGCACGCGATGGCGGTTATGGTAGTGGATCGACAGGCCGAAAGCCTTGGCGCGCCTGGCAACAGCGGTGCCGATGCGGCCCATGCCGACAATGCCGAGGCGCTTGCCCCAGATGCGCCGGCCGAGCATCCAGGTCGGCGACCAACCGGCCCATTTCTTGTCGCTGGTGAGCACATTGGCGCCTTCGGCCAGCCGCCGCGGGCCGGCCAGCATCAGCGCCATGGTCATGTCGGCCGTATCCTCGGTCAGCACGTTCGGCGTGTTGGTGACGGTAATGCCTTTCCTGGCCGCCGCCGCCACATCGATCTTGTCGACGCCATTTCCGAAATTGGCGATCAGCTTGAGATTGTCGCCGGCCTGGGCAATCAGCGCCGCATCGATCTGGTCGGTGATGGTCGGCACCAGCACATCGGCTTCCTTGATCGCCGCGACCAGCTCCGGCTGCGTCATCGGGCGGTCCTCGACATTCAGCCTGGCGTCGAAGAGTTCGCGCATGCGGGTCTCGACCGGATCGGGCAGCTTGCGCGTGATGACGACGAGAGGCCGTTTTTTGCCTGCCATTGTTTCCTCGAACCCGATCTCGTTGAGACCTCTTTAACCAAGACAGGCGAAACTGAATACCGGTCGCGGTGCCTGCCACTCCTGTAACAAGCGGTGCCGCCGAAGACAAAGAAAAAGGGGCGCCCGGACCAAAGGGCACGCGCCGAAAGGAATGAAAGTGTCTGGTTTCGCGTCGCTTCGCCTGATCCTCAGCGCAGCGCTTCTCGGCGCTCTCCTGCATTCCCCGCAAGCCGCGGCGCAAGGTGCCGCCGCACCTGTGCAGACGGTCACGCTCGGGCCGAGCGGCCTGCCGCTGCCGCGTTTCGTCAGCCTGAAATCGGCTCGCGTCAACTCGCGCGTTGGCCCCGGCGCCAACTATTCCGTCGACTGGATGTACACAAAGGCCGGCCTGCCGATGGAAATCATCCAGGAATTCGATACCTGGCGGCGGGTGCGCGATGCCGATGGCTCGGAGGGTTGGATCAACCAGTCGCTGCTGTCCGGCCGCCGGACCGCGATCGTCGCCCCTTGGCAACGCACCAAAGGTGGCCGAATCAATCTGCTCGACGATGCCGATAAGGACGCCAGCGTCATCGCCATCATCGAGCCGGGCGTTACGGGCACGATCAAAACCTGCGATGGCCAGTGGTGCGAAATGACCTTCGACGGCCACACCGGCTGGATCGCCCAGTCGCAGGTGTGGGGCGCCTATCCCGGCGAGCACGTCAAGAATTGAGATTGCTGGAGGCCTAACGGCCGATACGGCCGAGATGGGTGTCCTGAAAACCGGTCGACAGTTTGAGACCGTAGCCGAGCGCGCGGTCGACGGCGATGTGGATGATCCAGATCAGACCAATCGCGGTCGCCGTCGAATTGGCCAGAACATATCCGGCGAGGGCCAGCAACAGCGGGACGATCAGGATGTGCAACGCGTTGTAAGCGACAGCGCCGATCCGTGCCCCGGCGAGATAGCCCAGCATCGACAGGTCGGGCGCCAGAATAAGCAGGGCGAACAGCCACCAGGAAACGCCTGACGCGGCATAGGCGACTATAGCCACGACCGCGACCGCAACCCATTCGAGCCGGATTGCAAAATCGACAGGTTTCACGGGTTGGGGCTTAAACGCTGCGCTTCGGGCGCAGCCTCACCACGATGTCGACATTGGCGATCTCCATGCCTGCGGGTGGCTCCGGCAGGTTGGAGACGGTCACCGGACCGCTTTCTATATCGAAGATCCTGTTTTCGCCTTCGATGTAAAAATGATGGTGATCGGAGGTGTTGGTGTCGAAATAGGTCTTGGACCCCTCGACCGCCAGGATGCGCAGCAGGCCGGCCTGGGTGAACTGGTGAAGCGCGTTGTAGACGGTGGCGAGCGAGACCGGCACGCCGGCGGCGACCGCCTCTTCATGCAGTTCCTCGGCCGAAAGGTGGCGGTCGCCCTTGGCAAACAGCAGATCGGCCAGCGCAATGCGTTGGCGTGTCGGCCTAAGGCCGGCTTCGCGAACCCGCTTGTCCACAGCGACATTTTCCTTCCGGCCGCCCAGATCCATCTATCCGTCCAAGCCCACAGTTCTGCCTCAAGACACGCCCAGAGTGGCGAAAAAACGTCATCAACCGAAACTGGATACCTCCCGACATATATTCTGTTGGCGGAATACGATCAATAGAGCGACGTGCGTCCAGTTGGACGCACTAAGTGCGCTCTATCGCTTTTTTGGCGTCGCATCGTGCTTTCCGGAATCGAGATCGATTTCGGGCCGATGCGAGAGCGCGCATTGACCCGGGCAGACGGGCGGGTTAAGCGCAAACGCCGGTTTCCGGACCGAAAGGGATTGTGTTAGGAAACCAACGACAAGGGCGCCCCACCGCCCGGGACATTATGGGGACGAGACATATGGCGGGTTCGAAATCCAGCTACGGTTATGAGGAATTGCTTGCCTGCGCCCGCGGCGAGCTGTTTGGGCCCGGCAACGCCCAGCTGCCCTATCCGCCGATGCTGATGTTCGACCGCATCACCGAGATCAGCGAGACCGGCGGCGCCCACGACAAGGGCTTCATCCGCGCCGAATTCGACATCAAGCCGGACCTGTGGTTTTTCGCCTGCCATTTCATCGGCAATCCGATCATGCCGGGGTGCCTGGGCCTCGACGCCATGTGGCAATTGACGGGTTTCTACCTCGGCTGGCTCGGCGAGCCGGGCAAGGGCATGGCGCTGTCGACCGGCGAAGTGAAGTTCAAGGGGATGGTGACGCCTTCGGTCAAGAAAGTGGAATACGGCATCGATTTCAAGCGCGTCATGCGCGGACGCCTGGTTCTCGGCATCGCCGATGGCTGGCTTAAAGCCGACGGCGAACCCATATACGCGGCGACAGACCTCAAAGTGGGGCTGTCCAAGCAATCGGCCGCCTGACCGGCGCCACTGCAGCAGGGCGTTCCCGGACGCGCAACGACGCTGCGGCATTTTGGTTTTGCGTATGATCGCCGGCGAAAACCGACTAGGGTTTCGGGATCATCCGCTGGAAGGAGTTGCGAATGAGAAGGGTCGTCGTCACAGGCCTCGGCATCGTATCGTCGATCGGCAACAACGCCAACGAGGTGCAATCCTCGCTCCACGATGCCAAATCAGGCATCAGCTTCTCCGATTCCTTCGCCGAACACGGCTTCCGCTGCCAGGTCTGGGGCGCGCCGACGCTCGACCCGACCCCTATGATCGACCGGCGCGCCATGCGCTTCCTGAGCCAGGGCGCGGCCTGGAACCATGTCGCGATGGACCAGGCGATCGCCGACGCCGGGCTTGGCGAAAGCGACATCACCAATGAGCGCACCGGCATTGTCATGGGCTCGGGTGGCCCCTCGACCCGCACCATCGTCGAGGCGGCCGAGACCACGCTCAAGAACAACAGCCCCAAGCGCATCGGTCCGTTCGCGGTGCCGAAGGCGATGTCGTCGACCGCGTCGGCGACGCTCGCCACCTGGTTCAAGATCCACGGCGTCAACTATTCGATCTCGTCGGCCTGCTCGACCTCGGCGCATTGCATCGGCAACGCCTACGAACTGATCCAGTGGGGCAAGCAGGATGTGATGTTTGCCGGCGGCCATGAGGACCTCGACTGGACGATGTCGGACCTGTTCGATGCCATGGGGGCGATGTCGTCGAAGTATAACGACAAGGCGTCAACAGCTTCCCGCGCGTATGACGCCAATCGCGATGGCTTCGTCATCGCGGGCGGCGCGGGCGTCCTCATCCTGGAGGAGCTCGAACACGCCAAGGCGCGCGGCGCCAAGATCTACGCTGAGATCGTCGGCTATGGCGCGACGTCGGACGGTTACGACATGGTGGCGCCGTCGGGCGAAGGCGCGGTGCGCTGCATGCGCCAGGCTCTGGCGACGGTGTCCGCGCCGGTCGACTACATCAACACCCACGGCACCTCGACGCCGGTCGGCGATTCCCGGGAAATGGGCGCCATCCGAGAGGTGTTCGGCGACACGATGCCGTTCATCACCTCGACCAAGTCGCTGACCGGCCATTCCCTTGGTGCCGCCGGCGTACAGGAATCGATCTACTCGATCCTGATGATGCAAGGCGGCTTCATCGGCGAGAGCGCCCATATCGAAAACCTCGATCCCGAATTCGAGGGCATGCCGATCGTGCGCAAGCGCATCGACGACGCCAGGATCGACACGGTTTTGTCCAACTCGTTCGGCTTCGGTGGCACCAACGCAACGCTGATTTTCCAGCGCTATTCCGCATAAGGCCAGCGTTTTATTGTAGGGGGATTGCCGGCCATGGACGGACTGATGAAGGGCAAGCGCGGGCTTGTCATGGGCGTCGCCAACGATCATTCGATCGCCTGGGGCATCGCCAGGAAATTGTCCGAACACGGGGCGGAGCTTGCCTTCACCTATCAGGGCGACGCCTTCGGGCGCCGCGTCAAGCCGCTTGCCGAGAAACTTGGGGCGTCACTGGTGGTGCCGTGCGACGTCGAGGACAGCGCATCGGTCGCCGCCACCTTCGAGACGCTCGGCAAGGAATGGGGCGGGCTCGACTTCGTCGTCCACGCCATCGGCTTTTCCGACAAGAACGAGCTCAAAGGGCTCTACGCCGACACCAGCCGCGACAATTTCGTCCGCACCATGGTCATCTCCTGCTACTCCTTCACCGAGGTCGCCCGCCATGCCGCCCCGCTGATGAGCGAAGGCGGCGCGATGATCACGCTGACCTATGCCGGCTCTGTCCGCGTCATGCCGAACTACAACGTCATGGGCGTCGCCAAGGCCGGGCTGGAAGCCAGCGTGCGCTATCTCGCCAACGATTATGGCCCGCGCGGCATCCGGGTGAACGGCATATCGGCGGGACCGGTGCGTACTTTGGCCGGCGCCGGAATCTCGGACGCCCGCCACATGTACTCCTACCAGCAGCGCAACTCGCCGCTGCGCCGCACGGTAACCATCGACGAGGTCGGCGGCTCGGCGCTCTATCTTTTGTCCGACCTCTCGTCAGGCGTCACCGGCGAAATCCATTATGTGGATTCCGGCTATCACATCGTGTCGATGCCAACCCTGGATGAGTTGAAGCAGACCGACAGCGTACGCGATTAACTCACCAGTAAAATTAGATGCATCGGCGGAAACTCATTTTAAGGAGATATCCGCTAGAAGTCTTATGGGCTTGGGCTCTGCGCGTTCTTGCTGGGCGCAAAGGATACTTTAGCCTTTATGAATTTGCGCTTGATATTTCCGAAAGTCGAGTTGATTTCGGGATCATGCGACAGGGACTGAGCAATGCCTGCTGTCAGCAACCCGAAGCGAACACCTGTGTTCCGGCTGCTCACCGTCGCCAGTTCGGGCCTTGGCAGTTTCATCCTTGGGCTTTGGGGCCTCCGGCATGGTTTCGGGGACGGCTTTGCCGGCATGCAGGCGGAAACCATGATCGGCATCGCGTCGGCGCTATGCGCGCTGGCCGCCGCCGGTGCTGCCTTGTCCTTCTTCGCCGGCGTCGATGAATCGGTGGACTACGTTTTCAACGAAACCCATTTTGACAAGCTGACCGGGCTTTTTGCGCGGCCGGCGATGGTCGGCAGGATTGCCGACGCGGCGTCCGCGACGATCAGGACCGGTGAGCCGGTGTTCCTCATCGACATCGACATCGACCGCTTCAAGCAGATCAACGACGCCATCGGCTACAGCCATGGCGACGAACTGATCCGCGGCTTCACCAAGCGGTTGAAGGCCTGCATGCCCGAAGGCGCGGTGATGGGGCGCATCGGCGCCGGCGAGTTCGCTATCCTTGTCTGGGAACACCAACTCCAAAGGTCCATGGAAAGCACCGTCGAAACCATGATCGAGGAGATGCTGAAGCCGTACCAGCTCGATTCCCACCTGCAGTCGGTCGGCCTGTCGGTCGGCATCGTGGCGATGCCAAAGGATGGCGTCGATCCGGTCCTCATCCTGCGCCGCTCCAACCTGGCGCTGCAGAATGCCCGCGCCGGCGGCGTGGGCAACTGGTCGGTCTTCCATTCCGACATGGGCCAGGTCGCCGACTACCGCCACTGGATCGAATCCGAACTGCACATCGCCTTCGTCCGTGGCGATTTCGACCTTCACTACCAGCCGCAGCTCGACCTGCCGACCGGCCGTATCGTCGGCTACGAGGCGCTGATCCGCTGGAAGCACCCGGAACGCGGCATGATCCCGCCGATGGAATTCATTCCGATCGCCGAAGAGACCGGCATGATCCACCCGATCGGCAATTGGGTGCTGAACAAGGCCTGCAGCGATGCCCGTCATTTGCCCGAGGACTGCTTCGTTGCCGTCAACATCTCGCCGGTCCAGTTCATGACCAAGGATTTCGTCGGCATCGTGCGCGATACGATGGCCAGCACCGGCATCAAGCCGTCGCGGCTGGAGCTCGAAGTGACCGAGACGGCGATGATGCAGGACCGCGACCGCGCTGCCACCATCCTGCAGCAGCTTGCCGACATGGGCATTTCGGTGGCCGTCGACGATTTCGGCACCGGCTATTCCAATCTCAGCTACCTGATCGACTTCGCCTTCGGCAAGCTGAAGATCGACCGCTCCTTCGTCAGCCGCATCGACACCGATTCGAATTCGGGCGCCGTCGTCTCTACCATCGTCGGCCTGTCGCGGGCGCTCGGCGTCGGCATCATCGCCGAAGGCGTCGAGACCGAGAACCAGGCGACGCTTTTGCGAGCAGCTGGTTGCGAGATGGTGCAGGGCTATCTGTTCGGCAGGCCGGCGCCGCTCAAGATCAAGCCTGGCGATATCAGACCGACCATTCCCGTCCACGAGCCGGCGCGCATCGTCAGCATGCATTGAGGCGACCGGCACCGTCCTATCGGCGCGCGGAGAAAACCTTGAACATGCCGTCGCGGGCGAGCTCGGCATGGCTGGAGAAGACGGCCTTCAGAACCGGTTCGTAAGGCAGCTGACGGTTCGCCACCATGAACAGCCGCCCGCCCGGCTTCAGCGCCTTGCCCGCCGCCTGGATCATGCCGGCGCCGATTTCCGGCTCGGCCGCCCGGCTGCGATGGAAGGGCGGGTTCATGACGATGGCATCATAGCGCCGCTCGACCGGCTCCCTCAGCAGATCGGTCCAAAAGAAGCCGGGCTCGAAGCCTGTCTGGCCGATATTGCCCTTGGCCGCCTCAAGCGCGTCGAAATCCGCTTCGTAAAGGTCGAGCCCCGTTATACCGGATGAACGTGCCGCGACCTCGGCGGCGACATAACCCCAGCCGGCGCAGAAATCAGCAATGTTGCCGCGCAGGTCTTTGGGCAGGTTGTCGACCAGAAGTTTCGAGCCGGCGTCGATCCGGTCGAAGGAGAACATGCCCGGCGCAGTGCGGAAGCGGTCCTCTACGACCAAGGCAGGATTGGCGACGCGCAGTTTTTCCGCAGGCGCCAGATCGACCGGACGGCGAAGCCAGAAGGCGATGCCGTGATATTTCGGCAGATGCCCTTCGATGGGGACAAGCTCGTCGATGCGCTTGCGCAGGCTGGCGATGCCTTCGTCCTTACCGCCGGCGACAATGATCAGACCGCCCGGCGTGACGCGTTCGATCGCCTCGGCAATACGCATCTCGTTTAGCCCACGATGGCGGCCGGCAAGCACGAGCGCTGCATCGAATGCATCGCCTTCCGAGCGGGGCGTTACCTTGTGACCGGCACGCTCCAGCGCTCGGAGATGCGGCCGGAAACCCTGTGCAAGATGGAGCTCTGCCTCGAAGCCTTCCGGCAAGCGGAAGCCGGGCTCCGCACCCAGGAACAACACACGCTCGCCCTTTTGCGGCAGAGGGAGCCCCTCGGCCTCGAAGGGATGGAACAGTGTCTTCAGCGGCTCAGCGGCCATTCTTCGATTCTCATGTCGTAGACGGGTATTAAACGAAAACGGGCGCGACATAAGCCGCGCCCGTTCAACTCTATTGTCAGACCACTCAGGCGGCGTTTTCTTCGCCTTCGGCCTTCTTGTCGCGGGCGATTTCCTTGCCGGTGGCCTGGTCGACGACCTTCATCGACAGGCGGACCTTGCCGCGCTCGTCGAAGCCCATCAGCTTGACCCAGACCTTGTCGCCTTCCTTGACGACGTCCGAGGTCTTGGCGACCCGGTCGTTGGCAAGCTGCGAGATGTGGACGAGGCCGTCACGCGGACCGAAGAAGTTGACGAAAGCGCCGAAGTCGGCGGTCTTGACGACCGTGCCTTCGTAGATTTCGCCGACTTCCGGCTCGGCGACGATGGTATGGATCCACTTCTTGGCCGCCTCGATCTCCTTGGCGTTCGACGAAGCGATCTTGACCGTGCCGTCGTCCTCGATGTTGATCTTTGCGCCGGTCTTCTCGACGATCTCACGGATAACCTTGCCGCCGGAGCCGATCACGTCGCGGATCTTGTCGGTCGGGATGTGCATAACCTCGATGCGCGGTGCGAACTCACCGAGTTCGGGGCGGGCGCCGGTCAGAGCATGCGCCATCTCGCTGAGGATATGCTGGCGGCCGTCCTTGGCCTGGTCCAGCGCGATCTTCATGATCTCCTCGGTGATGCCCTCGATCTTGATGTCCATCTGCAGCGAGGTGATGCCGCCTTCGGTACCGGCAACCTTGAAGTCCATGTCGCCGAGGTGATCTTCGTCACCCAGGATGTCGGACAGAACCGCGAAGCGCTCGCCTTCCTTGATCAGGCCCATCGCGATACCAGCAACCGGCTTGGCCAGCGGAACGCCGGCATCCATCAGCGCCAGCGATGTGCCGCAGACGGTGGCCATCGACGACGAACCGTTGGACTCGGTGATCTCCGAGACGACGCGCAGCGTGTAGGGGAACTGGTCCGCGCTCGGCAGCATCGGACGGATGGCGCGCCAGGCGAGCTTGCCGTGGCCGATTTCGCGGCGGCCCGGCGAACCCATGCGGCCGGTCTCGCCGACGGAGTAGGGAGGGAAGTTGTAGTGAAGGAGGAACTTCTCCTTGTACATACCGGTCAGCGAATCGACATACTGCTCGTCCTCGCCGGTGCCCAGCGTGGCAACGACCAGCGCCTGGGTCTCGCCGCGGGTGAACAGCGCCGAACCGTGCGTGCGCGGCAGGACGCCGACTTCCGAGACGATCTTGCGGACAGTCTTGAGGTCACGGCCATCGATGCGCGAACCGGTGTCGAGGATGTTCCAGCGCACGACCTTGGCCTGGAGTTCCTTGAACACCGAACCGATCTGCTCGGAGGTGTACTTGGCGTCTTCGCCTTCAGCCGGGGCAAACGCAGCCTTGACCTTCGCCTTGACGGCGTCGACGGCAGCGTAGCGCTTCTGCTTGTCGACGTTCTTGTAGGCATTGCTGAGCTCGTCGCCGACGATCTTCAGCATTTCGGCTCCAAGCGCGGAGTAGTCCGGCGCCGTGAAATCGCGCGGCTCCTTGGCGGCAACTTCGGCCAGCTTGATAATGGCGTCGATCACCGGCTGGAAGCCCCTGTGGCCGAACATGACGGCGCCGAGCATCAGCTCTTCGCCGAGTTCCTTGGCTTCGGACTCGACCATCAGCACGGCGTCGGCGGTGCCGGCGACAATGAGGTCGAGCCTGGATTCCTGCATCTCATCGACATGCGGGTTGAGCACGTATTCGCCGTTGATGTAGCCGACTCGGGCGCCGCCGATCGGGCCCATGAAGGGAACGCCCGACAGCGTCAAAGCGGCCGAGGTGGCGACGATCGACACGATATCGGGATCGTTCTCGAGGTCATGCTGGACGACGGTGACGACGATCTGGGTGTCGTTCTTGTAGCCGTCGGCGAAGAGCGGGCGGATCGGGCGGTCGATCAGGCGGGAAACCAGCGTTTCCTTTTCGCTCGGACGTCCCTCGCGCTTGAAGTAGCCGCCGGGGATCTTGCCGGCGGCGTAGGTCTTTTCCTGGTAGTTGACGGTCAGCGGGAAGAAATCGAGGCCTGGCTTCGGCTCCTTCATCGAAACGACGGTGGCGAGAACCTTGGTTTCGCCGTAGGTCGCAAGCACCGCGCCGTCAGCCTGACGTGCGATCTTGCCGGTTTCCAGGATGAGCGGACGGCCGCCCCATTCGATTTCCACTTTGTGGTAGTTGAACATATCTTGTCCTTAATAAGCGGAAAGGGCCGCGCCGTTTCACGGTGCGCGGATGCCCTTTCCCTGGCTTCCTTTCTCGGGCAGCCACGGGCAAGACAACGGGAAGCTCGGGTAGATTTCGGCACTGGTTAGCGCACGAGCGTCCTGCAATCCTGCCCCATGACCGTCCATGGGCGGTTTCGAGTGGCCTCTGCGCGCTCGAAACCGGGTCTAGCCAATCGATGCGACTGGCAGAATGCGCGACCGGCGGGCTCTCCTTCGAAAGCCCGCCGGTCAATTCGTCAACGGCGCAGACCGAGCTTCTCGATCAACGTCTGATAGCGCGCGTCATCCTTGCGCTTGAGATAATCAAGCAGGCTGCGGCGCTGGGAGACGAGAGCGAGCAGACCACGGCGGGAATGGTTATCCTTCTTGTGGTCCTTGAAGTGGTCGGTCAGGTTCTTGATGCGCTCGGAAAGGATGGCCACCTGGACTTCCGGAGACCCGGTATCGCCCTTGGCGGTTGCGAATTCACCCATCAATTCCTGTTTGCGCTCGGCAGTAATCGACATCGTGTTTTTCCTTATCTGTTTGAGGAAACGGGTCGCCTTCAGCCGGGATGTCGTCCAGCAGGGGCCGGTGCAAGCAAAGCGACATGGCGCGATGCTGCGGCGCATATAGGGCAATTCCCCGGAAAACACCAGCCCATTCATAAAGCCGGCTTGTCGCAGCCCTTTGCTCGGGAATCCAGGATTCCCCTGACACCGAAACCTTACAGCCACTTCTTTCTTTTGAAGAAGACGATCAGCCCGACAGCAACGGCCAGCATGAACAGCAGAGAAGCCGGGTAGCCATAGTAGGCTTTCAGTTCCGGCATGTTCCACGGCGAGATCTCGGGATCGAAATTCATCCCCCAGATACCGACCAGGAAGGTTAGCGGCATGAAGATCACCGAGACGATGGTGAGATAAGAGATGACGTCGTTGGTGCGCGCCTGGCTCAGCGACAAATGCATTTCGATCAAGCCGGTCAGCATATCACGCTGGTTCTCGACCAGCTCGATCAGCCGCAATGCGTGGTCGAGCGTGTCGTTGAAGAAGATTTTCGTCTCCGGCTTCACATAGGGCACGTCGTTGCGGATCAGCGTCGCCAGCGCGTCGCGCATCGGCCACAGCACGCCCTTGAGCACATTGGCGTCGCGCCGCAATTCGTGCAGCTGGCGCATCTGATGCTTGTGAGGCGTGTTGAGCATCTCGTCCTCGATGCCATCGACCTCCTCGCTAGCGGCCTCAATCGGCGGGAAATAGCTGTCGACGATGGAATCGATGAGCGCATAGGCCAGATAGTCGGCGCCGCGCATCCGCAAGCGGTTGGGCAACGCTGCCGCGATGCGCTTGCGTACGGGGTCGAACGGATCGCCTTCGCGCTCCTGGAAGGTGACGACGAATTTCTTGCCGAAGAACACCGCGATCTGCTCATAGCGATGCACCTTGACGTCGTCGATCATGCGCATGACGACGAAGGCGTGGTCCTCGAAGAAGTCGACCTTCGGCCGCTGGCCGGTGTTGACGACATCTTCCAGAGCCAGTGGATGCAGGTTGAAGATCCGGCCGATCTCCTCGATCAGCTGGATGTTGGCGAGACCGGTGCAGTCCAACCAGACGACCGGCCAGTTGTCGCAATGGGTGTTGAGATCGTCGATGCTGGCATCGTTGATGGTCTTGAATTTTTCAGGCGAAATCAGCGTCAGCCGCAGCTCGGACCGTCGCGCCGCCGGATCGGCGATCAGCGTGCCGGGCGAGGCGCCAACCGGCGGCCGGCGCGTTGTCACCGGCGCCCGCTTCTTCACCGCCTCAGCCTTTGCCATGTGCCCCTCGGATGTGACGTCGACGTAAGACTAGACGAGAGTGGTCAGCCGACAAAGACCCGCTTCGGCTTGAACATGCCTTGCTCGATGGCGCCGATGGCGACAAGCTTGCCGCGCGCGGTGGCGCAGGCTTCCTCGGCTTCCACGGGCGCGTCGCGGCCGCGGATGATGACGGGATTGCCAAGGCGGATCTTGGTCGCCGCTTCGTCGCTGATGGCGATCTGGGGCAGGCAGTCGAGCGCGGCAGCCGTGTCGACAAGCAGCGCATCGATGGCGCCGAAGTCGATCGGCGCATCGGCAACATCGGCGTCGCCCTCTCCGTCAGCTTCGCGCTGTTCGCCGAAACGGGCGACTTCCAGTTCGGCGAGGGTGACGAAATCCTCATGGGTGAACGGCTCGACCTCGACCCGGCGCAATTCGGCGATATGACCGAAGCAGCCGAGGTCGCGGCCCATGTCGCGGGCCAGCGAGCGCACATACGTGCCTTTGCCGCATTCGACCTCGAACAAGGTGTGGTCGGCAGCGTGCTCGACGATGTCCAGACGGCCGATCTCGATCTCGCGCGCGGGGATGTCGACTGTCTCGCCCCCACGGGCGAGATCGTAGGCGCGTTCGCCTGATATCTTGATGGCCGAGAATTGCGGCGGTGTCTGCATGATGACGCCGGTGTAGTTCGGCAGCAGCGCCCTGACATCTTCTTCCGCCGGACGGCGGTCGGAACTTTGCGTCACCGGGCCTTCGAGATCGTCGGTCGAACGCTCCTCGCCCCAAGCGACGGTGAACCGGTAGATTTTGGCGCCGTCCTGCACATAAGGCACGGTCTTGGTTGCCTCGCCCAGCGCGATCGGCAGCATGCCAGAGGCCAGCGGGTCGAGCGTGCCGGCATGGCCGGCCTTTTCGGCCTGGAAAAGCCATTTGATCTTGGAGACGGCTTCGGTCGAACCCATGCCAACCGGCTTGTCCAGCACCACCCAGCCGGAGATCGGCCGTCCCTTCTTCTTGCCGCGGCGCCCCACTATTTCTCGTCCTTGTCGTTGTCTTCGCCATCGGCACCCAAGTCTCGCGCGACTTCGGGCGATTTCAGCAAATCGTTGATCCTGGCGAAATTGTCGAAGGACGTATCGAGCTTGAAGCGGAACTCCGGCATGAACTTCATCTGGCGGAGCGCGCCGGAGACGCGGCCACGGACGAACTTCGCATGCTTGTTGAGCGCGTCGATGACCGCACCCGTGTCCTTGGCGCCGAGCGGCGAAACGAAGGCCGTTGCGACCCTCAGATCAGTCGACATGCGCACTTCCGAGACCGAAACCACGGTGTTCTCGATCAGCGGGTCGATAATCTCGCCGCGCTGCAAGGTTTCCGACAGCGCATGGCGCACCTGTTCGGCGACGCGAAGCATGCGCTGGGATGGGCTGGAGGCGGTTGGACGGGGCATTTTTCTCAATCCGGAAAGCGTGAGGCGCGGGATGGGACCGTGCCGCCATGTCTCATATTTGTTCAATGCATGTCGTTTATCCCGCACTTTTGGGCGACAGGCATTAAAGTTAGGGCGGCGGTCTTTCGACCACCGCCCGGTCGTATCGACAGTATACGAACTCAGAGCGTCCGGGTCACCATCTCGACGCGGAAGCACTCGATGATGTCGCCGACGCGCATGTCCTCGTAGTTCTGGAAGGCCATGCCGCACTCCTGGCCGCCCGGAACTTCCGCGACTTCATCCTTGAAGCGCTTGAGGGTCTTCAGCGTACCTTCGTGGATGACGACGTTGTCGCGGATCAGGCGCACGCCCGCTCCACGTTCGACCTTGCCTTCGGTGACACGGCAGCCGGCGATCTTGCCGACCTTGGTGATGTCAAAGATCTCGAGGATCTCGGCATTACCGATGAAGGTCTCGCGGCGTTCCGGCGACAGCAGGCCGGAAAGTGCTGCCTTCACATCGTCGACGAGGTTGTAGATGATCGAGTAGTAGCGGATTTCGATGCCCGCGGCCGCCGCGGCCGCACGTGCCTGCACGTTGGCACGGACGTTGAAGCCGATGATCGCGGCCCCCGAGGTCTCCGCCAGCGACACGTCGCTTTCGGTGATGGCGCCGGCGCCGGCATGAACGATGCGCGCACGCACCTCGTCGGTGCCAAGCTTGTCGAGAGCGGCGTTGATCGCCTCGATCGAACCCTGCACGTCGCCCTTGATGACCAGCGGGAATTCCTTCAACCCGCTCGTCTGCAGCTGCGACATCATCTGTTCGAGCGAGCCGCGCTGGCCGGCATGGCGAGCCACTGCCTTCTCGCGCGCCAGACGCTGGCGATATTCGGTGATCTCACGGGCGCGGGCCTCGTTGTTGACGACAGCGAAGCGGTCGCCGGCTTGCGGCGTGCCCTGCAGGCCAAGCACCTCGACCGGCATTGCCGGCGGAGCCTCCTTGATCTGCTCGCCACGGTCATTGACCAGCGCGCGCACCCGGCCCCATTCGTTGCCGGCGACGAGGATGTCGCCCGGCATCAAAGTGCCGGTCTGCACCAGTACGGTGGCGACGGGGCCACGGCCCTTGTCGAGCTGGGCTTCGATGACCACGCCTTCGGCGGTACGGTCCGGATTGGCCTTGAGGTCGAGGATTTCGGCCTGCAGCAGGATCGCTTCCAACAGCTTGTCGAGGTTGGTGCCCTTGGTCGCCGACACTTCGACGTCCAGCACTTCACCGCCCATCGATTCGACGAACACCTCATGGCGCAGCAGTTCCGACCGAACCTTCTGCGGATCGGCATCATGCTTGTCGATCTTGTTGATCGCCACGATGATCGGAACGCCGGCCGCCTTGGCATGGCTGATCGATTCGATGGTCTGCGGCATGACGCTGTCGTCGGCCGCCACCACCAGGATGGCGATGTCGGTCGCCTGAGCGCCGCGGGCGCGCATCGCCGTGAAGGCGGCGTGACCGGGCGTGTCGATGAAGGTGATCTTCTGACCGTTCTTCTCGACCTGGTAGGCGCCGATATGCTGGGTGATGCCGCCGGCTTCGCCGGAGACGACATTGGCATTGCGGATGGCGTCGAGCAGCGAGGTCTTGCCGTGGTCGACATGGCCCATGATGGTCACGACAGGCGGCCGCGACACCAGGTCCTCGGCATTGTCGGCAATGTTGAACAGGCCTTCCTCGATGTCGGACTCGGCGACGCGGCGGACCGTGTGGCCGAATTCTGTGGCGACCAGCTCGGCCGTGTCGGCGTCGATGATGTCGCCCGGCTTCAGGATCTGGCCCTGCTTCATGAAGTACTTGACCACATCGACAGCGCGCTCGGACATGCGCTGCGCCAGTTCCTGGATGGTGATGGTTTCAGGCAGGATCACTTCGCGCATAACCTTCTCGCGCGGCTCATTATGCATCGCGCGCTTGAATTTTTCCTGGCGGCGACGCATCGACGACAGCGAGCGGGCGCGCGCGTCCTCGTCGGAAAGAGCCGTGTTGAGGGTCAGCTTGCCGCGACGACGGTCTTCCTCGGCCTTGGTCGGCTTGGCCGGGCGCGCCACTTCGGGCGTAACCGGACGGCGTACCGGGGCACCGGCGGCGGTGCGCTTCGGCTTGACCTCTTCCTCATCGTCCGACGCCACAAGCTCGGCAGCCTGCGGCGCGCGGCGGCGCGCTTCTTCCTCGGCGCGGCGGCGGGACTCGGCCTCGGTCTGCAGGCGGGCTTCTTCCTCGGCCTGACGGCGCGCGGATTCCTCGCGCTCGCGCTTGCGGCGTTCCTCATCCTCGTTGCGGCGCTTGGCCTCTTCGATGGCGCGTTGGCGGTCCTCGACGTCGCGAACCTTGGAGCCTTCGAGCGCCCTGCGGCGCGCTTCCATTTCATTGCGCGACAGTTCGTTCAGCACCATGCCGCCGCGTTCGGCCGGGGGCGGCGGAGGCGGCGCCTTGGGCGCTTCCTGCACGACGGGGGCTGCCACTACCGCGGGCTTGGGCGTAAATACGGGTGCAGCCACCGGCTCCGGCTTGTCGCCGGGCATGGAGAATTTGCGCTTCTTGATCTCGACCTGGACCTGCTTGGTGCGGCCATGCGAGAAATTCTGTCGCACGACGCTCTGCTCGGTACCGGGGCGCTTCAGCGTCAAGGTCTTCTTCGGTGTAACACTCAACGTCTTATCGTCGCCCGATTTCGTATCGCTCATTCCATATCCTCTGCAGCATCATCTTCGTCAGCAACGGCCGCAAGCATTGCCAGATCGTCGGGGGTTCCGCCCCGATATCGGTCGAGCGCAACCATGCGCCTCTCAACCGCCTTGCCCGCGTCTCCCGCGAGAACGGCAGCATGTATCACATTTGTACCCCCCAATGCCAAGCTCAACTCGGCCTCGGAGAAAAGTTTGTAGGCAAGGACTGCCGGCCCGCCGAGGTGGACAGTTGCCCGCCGCGCCTGACTGATCTTGCGCACGCCATCGTCGGATGCCTCGGTCGCGTGGAGCACGAAAAGCGCCAACCCCGAGCGCACCGCGCTCTCGACCTTGGTTGCGCCGAGTGCGATCGAGCCAGCCTTGCGGGCAAGGCCGAGCATACCCAAAGCGGATCGTGCAAGCAGTCCGTCGACCATGCCGCCGAGATCGGGCGGCACGACGACCTGCGCCTTGAAGGCGCGGGCAAACAGGTTCTTCGCCGCCGCCTTGTCGATATGTAGGCGGTCGGCGCTCACCCAACAACCACGGCCGGGCAGATTTCTCTTTAGGTCAGGAACGACGGCCGAATCCGGGCCGACGACGAAACGGATCAGCTCATCCGGCTCGGCTTGCTTGCGCGTGACGATGCAGGTGCGATCGTTCATCTCGTCCTGGGGCGGGTTGTGTGCGATGCGGTTTCACCTCACGCACCAACGGCTTCGTCAGCCGGGACCTGTTCGGCTGCAAGCTCGTCTTCGGTGATCCAGCCGGCCTTGAGGCGGGCTGCCAGAACCATCTGCTCGGCGTCGGCGCGCGACACGCCGTGATTGGCGAGCACACCCGGGAATACCTTGGTCTCGCCGTCCTTGCGTTCCTTCCAGCCGGTCAGGTCGTCGGCGGCATAGCCGGCGAAATCCTCGATCGTCTTCACGCCATCCTCGCCGAGCGTCACCATCATGGCGGTGGTGACGCCAGGGATCTCGCGCAGTTCGTCGGTGACGCCCAGCGCCTTGCGCTTGTCGTCATGCTCGGCTTCGATCTTCTCCAGATATTCGCGGGCGCGGGTCTGGATTTCCGAAGCGGTGTCTTCGTCGAAACCGTCGATCGAGGCGATCTCGCCCGAATCGACATAGGCAACTTCCTCGACGCTGGTGAAGCCTTCGGAGGCCAAAACCTGGCCGACCATCTCGTCGACATCGAGGGCTTCCATGAACAGCGACGAGCGTTCGACGAATTCCTTCTGGCGGCGCTCGGACTCCTCGGCCTCGGTCAGGATGTCGATGTCCCAGCCGGTGAGCTGCGAGGCAAGACGCACGTTCTGGCCGCGACGGCCGATGGCCAGCGACAGCTGGTCGTCGGGAACCACCACTTCGATGCGCTCGGCATCCTCGTCGAGCACGACCTTGGCGACTTCCGCCGGCTGCAGCGCGTTGACGATGAAGGAGGCGGCCGAAGGCGACCACGGAATGATGTCGATCTTTTCGCCCTGCAATTCGCCGACCACGGCCTGGACGCGGCTGCCGCGCATACCGACGCAGGCGCCGACCGGATCGATCGACGAGTCACGCGAAATGACGGCGATCTTGGCGCGCGAGCCTGGGTCGCGGGCGACCGACTTGATCTCGATGATGCCGTCATAGATTTCCGGCACTTCCATGGTGAAGAGCTTGGCCATGAACTGCGGATGGGTGCGCGACAGGAATATCTGCGGGCCGCGCTGTTCGCGGCGCACGTCGTAGACATAGGCGCGGACGCGGTCGCCGTACTTGTAGTTTTCACGCGGGATCAGCTCGTCGCGGCGGATAATGGCCTCGCCACGGCCGAGATCGACGATGACGTTGCCATATTCGACGCGCTTGACGGTGCCGTTGACGATCTCGCCGATGCGGTCCTTGTATTCGTCATACTGGCGGTCGCGCTCGGCCTCGCGCACTTTCTGCACGATGACCTGCTTGGCCGACTGGGCGGCGATGCGGCCGAAATCCATTGGCGGCAGCTGTTCGGCGATGAAGTCGCCAAGCTGGGCGTCCGGATTGCGCTCGCGGGCCGAGGAAATGGCGATCTGGGTGGCGTAGTCGTCGACCTTCTCGACCACTTCCATCAGCCGCTGCAGCTTCATCTCGCCGGTGTTGGCGTTGATGTCGGCGCGGATGTTGGTTTCCTGGCCGTAGCGCGAGCGCGCGGCCTTCTGGATCGCATCAGCCATGGCGGCAATGACGATCGACTTGTCGATCGACTTTTCACGCGCCACCGCGTCGGCGATCTGCAGCAGTTCAAGTCTGTTGGCGCTTACAACCATCTTATTTCTCCCGAGCTTGTTGCCGAGCTTTTAGGCCCGGCCGCTCATCATAGTTCCTGTTCGATTTCGTCTTCCGCGCCGCCTTCAGCACCTTCGGGTGCATCATCAGCTTCGCCGCGGCGTTTCTTGGCTTCCTTGCGTTCCCGGTTGTCCTTCGAAAGGGCATCGCGAATAAGGTCGTCGGTGAGGATCAGCCGCACATCGGCGATCGCGTCATAAGGAATGCGAACCGTCGGCTCTTCGCCGTAGGCGGCCTTGTCGCGCTCGAGCAGCATGTCGTCTTCGCCGGCTTCGGCGATCTTGCCCTTGAAGCGCTTGCGGTCGGCGACCGGCACCGAGGTTTCCATCTTCACAAGATGGCCGGTCCAGGTGACGAAATCCGACTTGCGTACCAGCGGCCGGTCGATGCCCGGCGACGACACTTCGAGATGATAGGCCTTTTCGATCGGGTCATCGACGTCGAGCGCCGGCGACACAGCGCGGCTGACCTCTTCGCAATCCTCGACGGTCATGGTGCCGTCTTCGCGTTCGGCCATGATCTGCAGCGTCAGGCCGTTCTGGCCCGACAGATGCACCCGCACGAGACGGAAGCCAATGCCTCGCAACACCGGCTGAACGATCAGCGCGATGCGCGCATCGATACCGCTTTCGCGGATGATGCGGTCGTCGGCTTCGCTTGCCGTTGCAGTCATGCGGTTCCTGTCGTTCTCTGGATCAGGATGATCGTCGTCCCGAACCATCTCTTTGCTGATGGCTGACCGGCAGGTAATAAAAAAGAGCGGGACCGGGTGGACCCACTCTTCGTCATACCGACCAAGAATTTGAGGCTGATATAAACGATCCCGGCCGGTGTTTCAAGTCTGTTGACGGGCCGGGCAGAGTGCAGCCGGGGACGGCTGGCAGGATTGCGCGCGGCGCATGCCGGCTATGCGGTAACGGCCCTGTGATCCCGGATTTCACATCCCTATCTATGTTGCACTGCACAAATCAAAGATGAGCGCGCGGTGGCGCGCGAAAGGTCAAGACAATGAGCAACCGTACCGTGTTTTCCGCCATAGGCGACGCCTTTGCCCTGTTCGGCAGCGCCGTTGCCGCCTCGCGGGCCGTCGAAGCCGGCCGCAAGCCGCGCGCCAACGATCTGCGCCGGCTCGGCATGGACCCGACCGCTTTCGGCAAGATCGGCCGTTTCTGAACCAGACCGGCTGTCGATGCGGGACACTTTCCCGCATCGAACTATTTTCTGATGAAGGTGAGATAGGCCGGCCGTCGGCCCTCGCGAATGGCTTTTGCCTCGTAGCGTGTGCCCGGCCAGCCTTCATAGGGCCGATGCCAGTCGGCCCCATCTTGCACCTGCCAGAGGAGCGCGCCATGCGCCCGACAGTGCAACAAGGTCCAGTTCACATAGGTGTCGATGTCGGATGCGAAGCGGAATTTTCCGCCCGGCTTCAGCACGCGCGCGAACCGATCGAGGTTGAGCGGGCTGACAAAGCGCCGCTTCCAATGCTTTTTCTTCGGCCAGGGATCGGGGTAGAGCAGATCGATGCCGTCGAGCGACGCCTGCGGCAACCAATCGAGCAGGCGCGTGGCGTCGTCGTCATAAACGCGAAGATTGGCAAGCGGCTTTTCCCGCACCGCCATCATCAACTTGGCCATGCCGTTGACGAACGGCTCGACACCGATGAAGCCGGTCGCCGGTGCCTCCGTGGCACGGTGCAGCAGATGCTCACCGCCGCCGAAGCCGATTTCCAGCCGAACCGTTGAAACATCCGCTGAGAATAGCGCGCGCAATTCTGCCGGTGCCTGGACGGAGAGGTCGAGGCCATACGCTCCAAGACCGCTTTCCAGCGCCGCGGCCTGCTGCGGGCGAATGGTCTTGCCGTGCCGGCGGCCGAAGAACCCTTCGGTCGCGCGGCTCCGCCTGTCCTGTGGATCCATGGCCTGGTCGCGCGCCGCGCTTAGATTGAGATGAGATTTGGCTGAAATCTCATTCTCAATCTAATCCTTTGTTGGAGCATGATCTTTTCCAAAAAACCGGTACCACTTTTTGGAATCATGCCTAAGCAGCGATCGCGTCCTTGAGCGCCTTGGCCAGATCGGTCTTTTCCCAGGAGAAGGACCCGTCTCGGCCGGCCTTGCGGCCGAAATGGCCGTAGGACGAGGTCTTTGCGTAGATCGGCTTGTTGAGGTCGAGATGCCTGCGGATGCCGGATGGCGACAAATCCATCACCGTGCGCAGCGCTTCCTCGAGCTTGGCCTCGTCGACCTTGCCGGTGCCGTGCAGGTCGACATAGACCGACAGCGGCTGGGCAACGCCGATGGCGTAGGACAGCTGGATGGTGCAGCGGTCGGCGAGCTTGGCCGCCACTACATTTTTGGCGAGATAGCGCGCCGCATAGGCGGCGGAGCGGTCGACCTTGGTGGTGTCCTTGCCGGAGAAGGCGCCGCCGCCGTGCGGGGCAGCACCACCGTAGGTGTCGACGATGATCTTGCGGCCGGTCAGGCCGGCGTCGCCGTCCGGTCCACCGATGACGAACTTGCCCGTCGGGTTGATGTACCACATGCAATCGTCGGCGATCTTGAGGTCGCCGAGCGCCTCACGGATGTAAGGCTCAACGACCTTGCGGACCTTCTTGGAATCCCAGGTCGCGTCGAGATGCTGCGTCGACAGCACGATCTGCGTCGCTTCGGCGGCTTTGCCATCGACATAGCGAACGGTGACCTGGCTCTTGGCGTCGGGTCCGAGCTTGCCGGCTTCGCCGTTGTTTTCGTGACGGGCAGCGGCGAGCAGTTCGAGAATCTTGTGGCTGTAATAGATCGGCGCCGGCATCAGGTCCGGGGTCTCGCGGCAGGCATAGCCGAACATGATGCCCTGGTCGCCGGCACCCTCTTCGCCCTGGCGGTCGGCGGCGTTGTCGACTCCCTGGCCGATGTCGGGCGACTGGCCGTGCAGCAGAACCTCGATCTTTGCCGTCTTCCAGTGGAAGCCGGCCTGCTCGTAGCCGATTTCGCGGATCGCCTTGCGGGCGACCGACTTGAACTTGGCCGGGTTGACGACCGAATGCCCGGCGGCGTCCTTGAGGATGTTGCCGGCTTTGTCCCGCTTCAGCAGAGTATCGGGAACCCTTACTTCGCCGGCGATGACGACGCGGTTGGTGGTTGCGAGCGTCTCGCAGGCGACGCGGACTTTCCACGGGTCCATGCCGGTCTTCTTGGCCTCGCGATAGACCAGATCGACGATCTCGTCCGAGATGCGGTCACAGACTTTATCGGGATGACCCTCGGCCACGGATTCCGAGGTGAAGAAGTAGTTCTGCCGCGTCACGGGTGTCCCCTCTTGAAAAAACGATCGGCAGGGCTGCCGATTTTGGCGCGCCACGTGTTAACGGTGCCGGGCGCCGCTCGTCAAGCGGTGCCGCGGTTCTGGCATGAGTGCCGCAGCAATATATCTTGTACCACCGGCGGCTTGGCGCCGCCGGCAGTCGAGCCTCTGGGCTACTCGGGCCCGGGGGATTACTGGGGCCAATGGGTCAATCGACCCACCGAATCACTCGGCATCTTCGGCAGAAAGGGACTTCACAAGGTCGATAATCCGGCGGCGCACCTTCACATCCGCGATCTTGACGAACGCGCGGTTGAGCTGAAGCCCTTCCGGACTGCCGCAGAATTCGACGGCGAAAGCCATCGAAGTGTCCTCGGCAAATCCTCTATTACCCACCGGCTCCTGCCCTGGCGCATCCTCGAAAAAGAAGGCGACAGGCACGCTGAGTATCGAGGCTATTGCCTGCAGACGGCTGGCGCCGACGCGGTTCGTTCCTTTTTCATATTTTTGGATCTGCTGAAACGTAATACCGAGATTTTCACCAAGCTTTTCCTGGCTCATTCCAAGCATATTGCGCCGAAGGCGGACGCGACTTCCGACATGGATGTCGATCGGATTCGGTTTCTTCTTGTTTTCTTCTGTCATTTTTTCCTCGCCGAATTTTTCCGGCCTTTTCTATTTTTCTCGCCCAAACGAAGCCGGAGCCAACTGCCCCAACAGAAACACCAACCGACTTCGAGAAAATTAGGCGGTAACAGTATGAGTTTCTAATGTGTCGACTGTCAATTCACCCGTAGCCGTTGCCTTACGTTCAAGCTGAGGGCGATTGCGGCAAACACCAACATGATCAGCATTCCGTTAATGCGCCGCCCCGCGGCGGAGATGAAGGCTTGGCCGGAGATCGGCACCCGCACGTCGATGGCGCCACGTGCATCGACCGCCAATGCGTCGACGATGCGTCCCCGCGTATCGACAACGGCGGAAATGCCGTTGTTGGCGGCGCGCAACAGCGGCAATCCGTTTTCCACCGCGCGAATCTGAGCCTGCCTGAAATGCTGGTACGGCCCAGGCGTGTCGCCGAACCATGCGTCGTTGGTGACGTTCACAATAAGCTGGGATGACGTTGCGTCAACAGCCACAAGATCAGGAAAGATCACCTCGTAGCAAATAAACGGCAAGGCGCTGATGCCGCCGGGCAAAGCGATCGGATGGCGCTCGTTGCCGGCGGCGAAATTCATCGGCCCGGCGACGAGCTGTCCGATGCCGAAGCGGCTGAGCAGACCGGAAAACGGCAGATACTCGCCGAACGGGACCAGATGGACCTTGTCGACGGCATCAGCGATTTCGCCCTTGTCATCGATCGCCACCACCGAATTGTAGTAGCGGCTGTCGGCATCCGCCCCGGATCCGCGCTCCTCGCGCACGACGCCGGCAATCAGCATCTGACCAGGCTGCAGCATGTCGCCGACCGCGGTCAGCGCGTCCGGACGCTCGGTGAACAGGAAGGGTACCGAGGTCTCCGGCCACAGGATCAACTGCGGTTTGTTATGGCCGGGATCGGGCGCTGCGGCCGACAGGCCCATCATCGTGGCGAAGATGCGGTCGCGCACCGAGGCGTCCCATTTTTCGCTGAGGTCGACATCCGGTTGCACGATACGGACATCGAGAGTGCGGGTTGTCGGCTTGTCGGGGGTCGCGAGCCTGAAATAGCCGAAGCCAGCATGGGCGGCGACGAGAATGGCAAGCAGGACCACACCGAGACGGACATGCCGGCGTGCTGCAAGCAAGGCCGGCATGGCGAAGACAAAGACCGCCAGCGCGTTCATGCCGACCATGCCGGTCACCGACACGCTTTGCATCAACAGCGGCACGGGCATCGCCGCATAGCCGACGGCATTCCAGGGAAAGCCGGTGAACAGGAAGCCGCGCAGCCATTCCGTCAGGCCAAAAGCAAAGGCAAGGGCGGCAACGCGGCCAATATCGTTGGTCCATAACAGCCGCGCGACGACGGCGGCGAAGCCGTAGAAAAATGCCAGCGCCAAAGGAATGCCGACGACCGCGAAGGGTAAGGCCCAGGCGAAACTGTCGGCCTCGACCAGAAGCGCCTCGCCGATCCACCACAGGCCGGCGAGGAAATAGCCGAAACCGAACCACCAGCCGATGGCAAAAGTCGGCCGCAGGCGCCTGAGCCAGCCGTCGGAAGCCTCGCCGGTGGCGCCGTCGAGCAGCCAGACCAGCAGTGGAAACGAGACGAAACAGACGGCGAAGAAATCGTAAGGCGCCTGGGCGAGCACCGCCAGCGCCCCGGCAAGAAACGCCACCAGCGCGCGTCGCCAGCCCCAAAGCAGAATTATCCGGCCGGCAAGGCGCTCCATACAGACTTCCCAAGTCGCGCGAATCAGGAGCCAAGATTTATCAGATTTATTGAAACGCGAACCGGCCGATCGCTGCGCTATCGGTGCCATCCCTCGATGGTGAGCCCGCTCAGGTGCTCGGCCTCCTCGCGCGGCACGGTGCGCACGGTCTGGGTGAAGGTCCAGACATGGCCTTCGGGGTCGCGCGCCCGATACTGCCGTTCGCCGTAGAAATGGGCGGCAGGCTCCTCGACGATTTGGGCTCCAGCCGCCATTGCCCGCTCACAATGCACGTCCAGGCCGTCTTTCAGATGCACACAGACCGACTGAGTGTTCTTGCCGCCGACGCTTACCGGACTGGCAATATGATCGGCCCATTCGGAATCGACGATGATGTAGCCGTCGCCAAAACGCATTTCGGCATGGACCAGCCGTCCGTCGGCGTCGCTGACCACCATGCTCGGCTCGAAGCCGAAGGCCGTTTCGAGCCATTTCAATGCGGCTCGCGGGTCCTTGTAGAACACACCCGAGCCAAAGGTTGAGTGCTTGAAGGGATCGTCGATCGTCATCGGCCGGGCGACGTTCTGTCCTAGGCCTGCTCGGTGCGGGGGGCGGTCACGCGGCGGCGACGCTCGCCCTTCTGGTTCTGGACGATGCGCACCCGCTTGACGCGGCGCGGATCGGCGTCGAGCACGTGGAATTCGAAGCCGGGGATGGCTTGCACAACCTCACCACGCGCGGGCACGCGGCCCAGCGTGTTGAAGATCATGCCGCCGATCGTGTCGACATATTCACCATGCTCACCGGCGGTAAAGTCCTCGCCGATCATCTTGGCGACCTCGTCGATCTCGGCCTTGCCGTCGACGACGAACACGCCCTCGCCGGTCTGGGTGATCAGCGGCTCGTCCTCGTCATGCTCGTCCTCGATATCGCCGACGACCATCTCGACGATGTCTTCCAGCGAGGCGAGACCATCGGTGCCGCCATATTCGTCGATGACCAGCGCCATCTGGGTTCGCGTCGTCTGCATATGGCCCATCAGGTCGGAGGCAAGCATCGAGGGCGGCACGAAAAGCACCGGGCGGATCAGATTGAGGTCGCCGATGGTGCGGCCGAGATCGACCTGGGCGAGGTCGAGAAGCGTCGTTGCCGGCGTCTTCCTGGATGTTCTGCCCTTCTTGACCCGGGCGACCTTGGTGATGTGGGCCAGCACGTCGCGGATGTGAACCATGCCGCGCGGATCGTCGAGCGTCTCGGAATAGACCGGCATGCGGGAATGGCCGGACTGCTCGAACAGACCGAGCAGATCGCCCAACGTCGTGGTGATCTCGACGGCCTCAATATCGGCGCGCGGCACCATGACGTCCTCGACGCGTACCTCGCGCAGGCGCAATATGTTGTTGAGCATGGCGCGTTCGCCGGGCGAGAAAGACCCGGCATCGCTGGTCGTTTCGGCAAGCGCGCCGGCGATTTCCTCGCGCAGGCTGGTGCCGTTCCGCTGCCTGAAAAGGCCCAAGACGCGGTCGAACAGGGACGGACCGGCAGGCGATGGCTCGCTGGCAATGCCACCAGAAGCGGGGCTGCCGGAACTGGGACTCGGACTCGATCCCTCTTCCGTCGTATCGGAAGGCTTTGTCGCACTGCCAGCCTCGGGGCGGGCGGCAGTTTCTGGTTTGTCGTTCATCGTCGTCCGGTCAATTGGTCTTTTGTCATTACGTGTAGGGATCGGGAATGGCAAGCCTTGCGAGCGCTGAGCGCTCGATGGCTTCCATCTCATCGGCCTCTGCATCGGTCTCGTGATCGTAGCCCAGCAAATGCAGCAGGCCGTGGATGACGAGATGGGTGATATGGTTCTCGAAGGGCTTGTCTTCCAGGGCTGCTTCGCGCGCCACCGTCTCGGCGGCCAGCACGATGTCACCCAGCATGGGCGGCAGCTTGCCACCCCTGGGGAACGGAAAAACAGGGAAAGACAAGACGTTGGTCGCCTTGTCCTTGCCGCGCCAGCCGGCATTGAGGGTACGGATATGGGCATCGTCGGAAAAGACGATGCTGAGTTCGGAAGGACCGGCAGCAGCGGTTTCGGCAAAGGCAGCCGACACGGCGCGATCGACCAGACGCGTCAGCGCCGCCTCATCGGGCCAGTCGCCGGCCTCGACCGACATATCGATCTCGACGGGAACCGAACTATCCCCGCCGCCAGGTCTTATGTCTTCAGGCATGAGCCCGCATCGTCACATCAGCTCTCGGCGCCGAGGCCGCGCGCCAGCTTGGCGTCGCGGTCATAGGCCCTGACGATTTCGGCCACCAGCGGGTGGCGCACAACGTCGACATCGTTGAAGCGCACGGTTACCGCGCCCGCCACGCCGTCAAGGACACGCAAGGCTTCGACGAGGCCCGACTTGGTGCTTGGAGGCAGATCGATCTGCGTCGGATCGCCGGTGACGATCATGCGCGAATTCTCGCCGAGGCGGGTCAAAAACATCTTCATCTGCATCGGCGTGGTGTTCTGCGCCTCGTCGAGGATGACGGCGGCATGCGCCAGCGTGCGGCCGCGCATGAAGGCCAGCGGCGCGATCTCGATGACCTCGGCGGCAATGGCGCGCTCGACCTTGTCGGCCGGCATCATGTCGTAAAGCGCGTCATAGAGCGGCCGCAGATACGGATCGACCTTTTCCTTCATATCGCCGGGCAGAAAACCCAGCCGCTCGCCGGCCTCGACCGCCGGCCGTGACAGGATGATGCGCTCGACCATGCCGCGTTCGAGCAGCATCGCCGCATGCGCCACCGCCAGATAGGTCTTGCCGGTGCCGGCGGGGCCAATGCCGAAGACAAGTTCCGAACGCTCCAGCGCCCGCATATAGGCGTCCTGGTTGAGCGAACGGGCATAGATCGTCTTCTTGCGGGTGGAGATCTGGGCGGCCGAAACCTTGCCCTTGCGTTCCAGCGTCGGCAGCGTCAGCTGGTCGTCGGCGGCAATGGCCATGCGCACGGCGCCATCGACGTCGGACTGGCCAATGTCGGTGCCCTTCTGGAGAATGCCGTAGAGATTGTCGAGTGCGCGGCGCGCCTGTTCGGCCGCCGAGGCCGAGCCCTTGATGGTCAACTGGTTGCCGCGCGAGCGGATGTCGACGCCGAGCTTCTGCTCGAGCCGGGCCAGGTTCTCGTCGAACTGGCCGTACAGGGCGCTGGCAAGCTTGTTGTTGTCGAAAGTCAGAACGATGTGCGCCATGTCAGAGGCCCCGGATGTCTGGTTCTGGGGCAGAGTCTTCACTTCAGCAGCGCTCAACCGTCTCTCCTCATCTGCCGAGGCCATCAAGCCAACTCGGCGAACAGGCTATTGTAGCCCGTCTTCGTGATTCGCACCCGGATAATGTCACCGATTTCGCCGGCCTTTTCATCAACAATAACCGGCTGCAGCCAAGGCGAGCGGCCGACCTTCTGGCCGGCCTGACGGCCGGGCTTCTCGATCAGCGTGTCGATGGTGCTGCCGACCAGGCCCAGGCCGAAATCCTGCTGCTGCTTGAGCAACAATGCCTGCAGCTGTTGCAAGCGTTCATCCTTGACCGCTTCCGGCACGTGATCGGGCATATCGGCGCCCGGCGTGCCGGGACGCGGCGAATATTTGAACGAGAAGGCCGAGGCGTAGTTCACCTGGCGCACCAGACCCATCGTGGCCTCGAAATCCGCCTCGGTTTCACCGGGGAAGCCGACGATGAAGTCACCGGACAGCGCGATGTCGCCGCGTGCAGCGCGGATGCGCTCGAGCAGCGCCAGATAGTCCTTGGCCGTGTGCCTGCGGTTCATCGCCTTGAGGATGCGGTCTGACCCGGATTGCACCGGCAGGTGCAGATAAGGCATCAAAGCCGGGAGATCGCGATGGGCAGCGATCAATTCGTCGTCCATGTCGCGCGGATGGCTGGTGGTGTAGCGCAGCCGCGCCAGGCCAGGAATTTCGGCCAGCCGGAACAGCAGGCGACCAAGCCCCCATTCCATGCCATCCTCACCCTTGCCGTGCCATGCATTGACGTTCTGCCCCAGCAGCGTCACCTCGCGCACACCGGCATCGGCCAGCCGCTCGGCTTCGGCGACGATCTGCGCCACCGGCCGCGACACTTCCGAGCCCCTGGTATAGGGCACGACGCAGAAGGTGCAGAATTTGTCGCAGCCTTCCTGTACCGTGAGGAAGGCGGTGACGCCGCGCTTGATCATTTCGGCACGCTTCGGCTGCGGCAGATGCTCGAACTTGTCCTCGATGGCGTATTCGGTCTCGACGATCTTCTCGCCGCCACGCACCCGGGCCAGCACATCGGGCAGCCGGTGATAGGTCTGCGGGCCGATGACCAGATCGACAGCAGGCGAACGGCGGATGATTTCCGGGCCTTCGGCCTGCGCGACGCAACCGGCGACGCCGATCAGCATTTCGCGCCCAACTGCTGCGCGTTCAGCCTTCATGTCGCGGATGCGGCCGAGCTCAGAATAGACCTTTTCCGCCGCCTTCTCCCTGATATGGCAGGTGTTGAGCAGCACCAGGTCGGCGTCGGCGATGACATCGGTCGCGGTGTAGCCGTCGGCGGCCAGCGCATCGGTCATGCGCTGTGAGTCATAGACATTCATCTGGCAGCCATAGGTCTTGACGAAGACCTTTTTGGCCGGGGCGGACGCCGCAGCAGCGCTTTGCGAGGCGCTGTCGGTTTCGTTCCGCTCTATCGTGTTCAAATCCATCCGGCGGCTTCTAACGCCTTTCCGTGACAAAAAACAGACGATTCTCGGGCATCGGCCTGTAGGCGCTCGGCCTGCGCTAGCGGCTCGGTCGGGGATCGGCGAGCGCGGCCTGCATCATGGCGCGCACCTTGCTTTCCATCATCCTCGACGTTTCCTTGCGGTTCGAGCCCTTGGAAAAGGCGATGGGCTCGCCGAAATGCACCTCGACGTCAATGGCGCCTTCGGCCATCAGCACCTTGAGATGCGGCATCAGGTCCTGATCGCCGATCCAGGCAGCGAGCGGCCGGTGGCGGCGGCCGAGAGGCACGCCGTGCACCCGCGTGTAGGCAATCGCCAGCGGCTGGATGAAGACCTGCTCGGCCGCGCCTTCCGAAATCGCCATCGAGGCGGCGCCGAACAAGGTGCTCTTGAACGGCAGGATGGTGTTGCCGTCGCCGGTAGAGCCCTCGGCAAACAGCACCATGGCGTCGCCCTTGGCCATGCGGCTGGCGATCTCGCTGGCCTGGTCGCCAGCTGTCCGCTTGCGCTCGCGTTCGATGAAGACCGTACGCTGCAATTTCGACAGCCAGCCGATCAGCGGCCATCCCTCCATGTCCGCCCGAGCGATGAAGGTCACATCGGCAAAGGAGCCCAGCACCATGATGTCGGTCCAGGAGATATGGTTCGAGGCGACCAGCAGCGGGCGCTGGCTGGACAGCGCACCTTTGACATGGATGCGCAGGCCGAGCGTCCGGACGATGAGGCTGTGCCAGGCCTTCAGAATGACCGTCTCGCGCCAGATTCCAGTCTTCATCGACAGCAGCTGCAAAGGCACAAGGACCAGCGAACCGATGACAACGAGGCTCAGCGCCAGGAAAATCCTGATTTTTCCGATCATGCAGCTTGGCCCTGCCCCAAAACTTTGGCTAGCGAAGATCGCGGCGCATGACAAGCGCGCCGGTAGGACCATGTTCGGTCGAGCGGTAATAATTGGCGCGGTGCCCGACCTGGCGGAAGCCCAGCCGCCGGTAGAGGGCGATGGCAGCGACATTGGTCTCGTCGACCTCAAGGAACAGCGCCTCGGCGCGCTGCGCATGCAATTCGCGCAGTACGGCGTCCATCAATTGCCAGCCGAGCCCCTGGCGGCGATGCGAGCGCGCCACCGCCACGGTCAGAATCTCGCCCTCGCCGGCTGCAAGCCTGGCCAGCACGAAGCCGACCGGCGGCTTGGCGCCCTGGCCGATTTCGCGCGCGGCATAGCCGAACACGGTTTCCTGTTCGAGCAACGCGGCGAACTCGCCATCGGTCCAGGGCCGGACGAAATCCTCGCGGTGCAGCACCGACGCTGCCGGGCTGTCGGCGATGGTCAGCGGCTCGAGCGCATAGTCCCTGCGGCGCGGCTGGAGGAAAGGGATGCGCATCACTTTTCCTGCCTCAACAGGATGAACCCGGCCTGCGCCTTGGCATCGGCGCCGCGCAGATAGAGTGGCTTCGGCTTGTCGCCCTCGCCTTTTGCAGCGGCGAGCCGGGCGTAGACGGCAATGTCGGCGGTGGCAGCCGTCGGGCCGATATCGAAATCGCGACCGGCCGCGGCTGCGATCTGCACGGCGGCCGTGCCGGCAAGCACCGGACGATTGTCCGCCGCCATTCCCGCGGCTTGCGCAAGTGTGGTCACCGCCGGACCATAGCGCAAAATCGCTTCCGCATCGTAAAGCGCGGCATGGATTTCCTCGCGGCCGGCATCGAGAGCGGCCAGGACCGGGCGGCCGGGAAATGCCGCCCTCGCCTCGGCCGCCAGCGCCTCCAGTGTCGTTACCCCGATCGCCGGGATCTTCAGCGCCAGCGCCAGGCCGCGCGCCGCCGAGACGCCCACCCGCAGGCCGGTGAAGGAACCCGGACCGATGGAAACCGCAACGGCGCCAAGGCCGGCATAATCGGTGCCGTCCGCTTTCAGCGCTTCGTCAATGACAGCCATCAGGTGTTCGGCATGGCCTTTGCCGAGATCGAGTACCGAGCGGCCAAGTTCTCTGCCGCCCGATGCGTCATAGACGCAAGCGGCGCAGAGATTGGCGGCACAGTCGATGGCGAGCAGTTTCATGGGCGACCGGTTCGAAAAACAGTCTCCCTCTGCCCGCCACGGCGCGCCGCCGCAAGAGCCAGCGCGTAAATTGTTAAGCGGCTTCGCTTCGGTGCAGGCCGGACGGCTTACGCCGCCGGCGCGATGCGCAGCATGTGGTTGTCCCAGACATAGTCGGGCTCGGAGCGCGTCGCGCCGCTGCCTTCGATGATTTCGCCGGCACCCGTGGTTGCCATGAAGCCCGGGCCGTCGGGCGCCAGGCCGCAGACCTCGACCAGCGCCTTGGTGGCGACGATCTTGCCGCTGGCGGCGTCGATGACGGCCAGCGAATTGCCTTCCGGCGAAGACACCGCGACCGTGCCGGCAATCGGGTTGGCGGCGACCGAGCCGATGTAATTCCGGAAGCCGGATAGCACGTCCTGCGGCATGTCGAGCAGCTGCAGCCCCTTGCCGCGCGTGGCGCGGCCGACCAGCGGTGGCCGCTCGGTGCCCGGCCCGCGGTACTGGCAGCCGAACCAGATGGTGCCTGTGGGGTCGGCATCCATGTGGCGAATCGACAGCTGGTGCAGAGCCGGCGGCAGTTCGTGCTTTTCGATGAGATCGCCGGTTGTGCGATCGACCAGCACATAGGACGGCTTCATGGTGGCGATGTTGAGCTCGGCGCGGCCATAGTCGGGATGGGTCTCGATGCCGCCATTGGCGATGGCGATCGTCCGGCCGTCTCCGAGCAGCAAGAGCTCATGCGGCCCCATGCCATAGGTCGGAAACTCGCCGATGCGGCTGAACTTGGCCCGTGCGTCGTAGATCCCGACGACGCCGGCGGCATTGTCGAAATTGTTTTCGGTGACGTAAAGCAGCGCGCCGTCGGTGGAAAACACACCGTGGCCGAAGAAATGCCGACCGGTGATGCTGGCGATGGTCAGCGGCGGCTCGCGGCCGGCATGGTCGAAGACCACGGCGAAGGTGCCGGGTTGCCGGGCGAAGACCACGGAGCGCTTCGAGACCGGATCGAAGGTGACGTCGTGGCCACGGTCGGGCAGGTCGATCGCATGCAATACTTTTCCGGCTTCCGACAACACAGCGGCGCCAAAGCTGCCGTCGCGCTTGACGAAGGCGGTGGCAAAGACGGCATCGGCGGCAAGCGTGTCCGCCCAGGCCCGCGGCGCCATTGACGCGACGAAGCCGGCGCCGGCAGCTCTGAGAAAATCGCGGCGGTCCATCAGCGGCGTGCGTGTCGCAACCATTGGTCAGTCCCCGTCCAGTGACGAAAACCCGGCGGTCAGGCCGAACTCGGCGGTTAGCCGGGTGCCGATCAAGCCCGACAGGCTGGAGGTGATCAGCGCGAAATGTTCGAGTTTTCCGCGCTCCGCGGGATCGGCGAGCGTCTTGTCGATCCGACCCTGGATGGATTTGGCAGTGGCAACGCCATTGATGAGCTGGATATGGATGGATTCCGCCATCCATCTGCTATCCTCGGGCAGCGCGTCGCCGAGCTTCGAGGCCTGGAACAGCGCATCAATGCCGGAGAGGTTGCCGGCTAATGAAAGGCCGGTGTTTTGCGAGCGCCAGTAGATCGCTTGCCTCGGCTTGTCACCCTGCGGTTTGGCGCCGAGAAAACCTTTGAGGCGCACGTCGCGCACCATTTCGAGTTCATTGATGAACACGCCGACCAATTCGGTCACCGCTTCAGTGCCGTCGCGGTAAAGCGCATTGTCGGGTCCGGGATTGGCCCACAGGCCTGCAAAACCGTCCGGTTTTTTCCAGGCGGCGTCGACATCGGCCGCCATGGTCTCGATATTCTTGGCGATCGCCGCGCCATAGGCGCAGCGATAGGGCTCGTCCTTGCCGACGAGCGTCTCGGCGCCGTCGCCGTAAAGCACGAACTCAAGCGCCCCTAATCCCTGCATCGCGACACTCTTGCCCGCCAGCTGCGCCGGATCGGTGACGGTCGGATCCTTGCCGGCCAGCGCCGCCTGCACCTGCTTCAGGCCGATGCTCTTTCGGTCCGGCCAGTAGAGCATGCGCTCCAGCCGGTTGTTCTCCTTGATTGGCCCGAAGCCGATGATTTCAGCCGACGACCAGGCTGCGACCGTGGCCGAGAATCCGGCATGCGCGGCATCGAGGTTACCCTGCGACGGCGCCTGGCAGAGCGCGTCCATGGCCTTCGCCAAGGTGCCGGCATGGCCATGCAGGCTGGCATAGGCGGGGCGGACAAAGCCGTCGATCGCTCTTTGGATCACGTCGGAGGCTTTCACCGAGGCCGATGCCGGGGACGCACCGAACAGAGCCAATGGGAGGAGTAGAACAGGCAAAACCCGCTTGAGCATCAGAATGACTCCAGGAATTTGATGAGAGCATCGCGGTCGGCCGTATTGGCGGCGGCGAAGCGATCGCGCGCTTTCTGCCCCTCGCCACCATGCCACAGGATCGCTTCGGTAAGCGTGCGCGCACGCCCGTCATGCAGGAAGAAAGCGTTGCCGTTGACGGTCTTTGTCAGGCCGATGCCCCATAGCGGCGGGGTGCGCCATTCACTGCCCGTGGCATCGCCCACCGCCTGGCCGTCGGCAAGGCCAGGCCCCATGTCGTGCAGCAGAAAGTCGGAATAGGGCCAGATCAGTTGGAACCCCTGCGCCTTGTTCCCGCGCATGGTGACGAATTTCGGCGTATGACAGGCAATGCAGCCCATCTCGTAGAACAGCTTCTTGCCGGCGAGCACGGCGGGTGCGCCGACATCGCGCCGCGCCGGCACCCCAAGGTTCTGCGAATAGAAGGTGACGAGGTCCATCACCGGTGGTGGCGCCTCGACCGGGCCGAGCCGCTTCTGCACGCCATTGGGCATGGCCAAACAGGCCTCTTCGGCTGCGGTGCAATCGCCCCAGTGACTGGGCTCTTCCGGCGTCGAAATGCCGATGTCGCCGGCAAAGGCGTCCGCCGCCTGCTGGCGGATCGACGCGGTCTGGGCCTTCCAACCGAAGCGGCCAAGCGTCAGTTGCCCACTGCTGAGGTCACGCACCATGTTGGGCTTGCCGGAAATGCCGTCGCGGTCGTCGGGATCGGCATGGGCAAGGAGGTCGGCCGGCGCGATCTGCTCGATCAGGCCAAGGCCGATCATTGGCGGCGTCAGGCGCGGCGACAGCGTGGTGCGCGGGTCTAGCGGGCCGTAGCCAAGCCCGTCGACCGAATAGCTCGGCTTGCGCAGCCAAACCACGCTGCCGTCGCCGAGCGTGACCTTTTCCTCGCGATAGTCGACATACATGCGGCCTTCGCCCTTGAGGCCGGGCACCGCCAGTTCCTGCAACTGCGCGCCGTAGACCGGATCGGGGAAGTTCAGCACCTTGTGCGCGGCGATCTCGGTCTTTTCCTCGGCCGTGCTCGCATCGCGCGCTAGCCGCAGGAACATCGACGTGGTGCGGCTGTCGGCGGCCGGCGGGCGGCCGCGGCCATCCTTCAAATGGCAATTCTGGCAGGCGCGCTCGTTGAACAGGGGTCCGAGACCGTCCGAGGCCTGGGTCGAGGATGGCGACGACACCCAGTTCTTGCGGAAAAGCGCATTGCCGAGCTTGAAATTGCCCTGTTCCTCGAAGGTAATGTTTTCAGAGGGTTGCGAGAAGGCGTCGCGGTCGACCTGCTTGCGCGACGTGCCGGCGCCGCCTTGCATCGTTTCGAAGGATTCGGGCTTGGAGAAATCCTGGGTTGGCCTGGTAACGGCAAGGACGCGGGCCTGGTCCTTCGGCGTCAGGTCGGTGCGGCTCGTGGCGAGGCCGACCGGTTCCGACGATCCGGCCAGGGCCGGGGCCAAAATTGCCGCCAGGGTTACAACCGAAAGCCCGCGAAAGGCCTGATATCGCGGGTTTTTGAGGAGCAGCGGGCCGGCGGCCCGCCGCAAGCGGCGCAGAATATCTATGGGGCGCCGCATTCCTGCATGGTCCTATTCCGCCTCGTCCGCCGATGCGGCGTTGAGCTGGCCGTATTTTTCCTCGCCGATCGAGGCAAGGAGGTCGAGCTGCGTCTCGAGGAAGTCGATGTGACCTTCCTCATCCGCCAGCAATTCCTCGAACAGCTTCATCGTCACGTAGTCGCCGGCTTCGTTGCAGATCTCGCGCGAACGCTTGTAGGCGGTGCGTGCGTCATATTCGCCGGCGAGATCGGATTCGAGCACTTCCTTGACGTTCTGGCCGATGCGCAACGGCGCCACGGACTGCAAATTGGGATGCCCTTCGAGGAAGATGATACGGGCCACCAGCCGGTCGGCATGGTGCATCTCCTCGATCGATTCGGCGCGTTCCTTCTTTGCCAGCTTGGCATATCCCCAATCTTCGAGCAGGCGGAAATGCACCCAGTATTGATTGACGGCGCCAAGCTCCAGGAACAGAGCCTCGTTAAGCCGCTCGATGATCTGCGGTTCGCCTTTCATGGATTCTGCTCCCATATTGGACGCGCAGGCCTCTGACGCGATCCAGGTGTGAAACGATGTCCACGCCGCTCGCCTCCGAACGGGTGTGGTAATTTTCGGTGACCCGAATGATCGTTTCGACCACATTTGGGAAGCAGCCGCAACAGCGACCGCGCTTTTGCATCGTGTGATAGACCTTCGCCGGCACGATCAGTTGCCAGGGGTCCTGATCCAGCAGATCGACGATCGTCTGCTCAATCTCCTTTTCGGTGATGATGTTGCAATGGCAGATCAGCATGGATTGGCTCTGGCTGACGGCGCCCCTCCGCGCCGTTTGGCTGGTAGTTGGTTGGGGTGCTACTTGAACACCTTGTCCGGTGCGTCGAGGCTGTCGGACCCCTCGAAGGCTATGTTGTTCAGCTTCAGCGCGCCGACGGCGCGTTCGATCGACTTGGTCTGGTCGACCAGCGCGTCGATTGCCGCCTGCACGGTAGCATTGCCTTCGGTGTTGCCCTCGGCGATCTGCTGGTCGTAGGCCTCGCCGGCCACTTCCCGCGCCTTGATCGCCTCCATCTTGGCGACCGAGACATCGAGCTTGTCGGACAGTTCCTTGTCGATCGCCGGATCGGCCGCCTTGACCATATCGTGCACCGACGGGCCTGAAACGACGGTGCCGTCGATGCGCGTGTAGCTGGCGAGATAGGCGGCGCGGATGCCGATGGCGTCATAGAGATGCGAGTTGTAGGTATTATCCGAGAAGCAGTCGTGCTCCTCTTCGGGATCGTGCAGCAGCAGGCCGAGTTTCATGCGCTCCCCGGCCAGTTCGCCGTAGGACAGCGAGCCCATGCCGGTGAAGATCACCGAGATAGCGGTGTTCGGCTGGCCATCGACGAGGTTCTTGCGGGCGGCGCCGTCTTCCTTCCAGTTGCCGACCATCTCCTGCAGGTCGGAGACCAGAAGATCGCTGGCCGACTTCAGATACTCGGCCCGGCGATCGCAATTGCCGCCGGTGCAGTTCTTGAGGTCATAGTCGGTGTACGGACGCTCGCCGGCGCCCGGGCCGGTGCCGTGCAAATCCTGGCCCCAGAGCAGGAATTCGATGGCGTGATAACCGGTGGCGACATTGGCCTCGATGCCGCCGGCCTCCTGCAGCGTGCCGGCGAGGAACTCCGGCGAAAGCTTCGAGGCGTCGACCTTCTTGCCGTCGATCTCGATGTCCTTGTTGGCGATGACATTGGCGGTGTAGAGCGCGTTGGCGTCGGACTCGGTGCCGTAGCTCTTGGCGACGTAGTCGATCAGGCCTTCGTCGAGCGGCCAGGAGTTCACCTTGCCTTCCCAGTCGTCGACGATCTTGTTGCCGAAGCGGTAGACCTCGGTCTGCTGGTAGGGCACGCGCGACGCCTTCCAGGCATCGCGGGCGGCATTCAGCGTGTCCGCCGACGGGTTGGCAAGCAGCGCGTCGACAGCCTTGTCGAGCGCCTGCGCCGTGGTCAGCGAATCCTCGTACTTGGCCAGCGCGATGTCGGAATAGGTCTTGATGACCGCCTTGGCATCGATCTCCGCCGCCTTGGCCGGCAGGATGAAAACCGCCGCCGTCAACATAGCCGTGGCACCGATCGCAGCCAGTCTGCCGCCATATCGCGCTGTCATCATCAGTCTCCAGTCCAAAGGGGATTCGGTAAAAGGCGCGCGTGCCAAACGGTGCCGGGACATAGGCATGCCGTAGGACACCACAGATGCCGCGCCGCTCTGCGGCTCACGGGAGAAAGACACCAAATGCCTCCAATCGAACGGGTTCAAGGCCCAAACATCAAAGGGATGCGCTGACGCGCGAGCCTCCATAAAACGATGGCGAGGCCGCAAGTCAACTGGTGAACCCTAGAAAATTCAATTGAAACAACAGTTTAGAATTATTCTAAACTAGCACTATCAACTTTAAATCGTAGCCAGCAGCCAAGGTGAGAGACGCCGCGATTGACAAGCGACCGTTCCGGGTGCGACCCGGACCGGGGCTCTTGCGACGGCGGCAGACAATCGCCATCTGGCGGAACGGCTCACAATCAAAGCATGATGTCGTCCGAAAACCGCTTCACACTTTTCGGCATCATGCTCCAGATTTGAAACAGGAATTCGGGTTGCGATGAAGAACGGGGTCGTCATTGTCGGTGCGGGTCATGCGGGCGTGCAAGCGGCCGCCAGCCTGCGCGAGGAAGGCTATGACGGGCCTGTCATACTGATCGGCGACGAAACCGATCTGCCCTATCACAAGCCGCCGCTGTCGAAGACCTTCATCAAGGACGCCGATGCCAAGCCGCAACCCTTGCGCGGCGAGGCCTTTTACACCGGCAGCGCCATCGACTTCAGGCCGGGCATCCGAATAGACAGCCTCGATACGGCAGGCTGCAAGCTGGAGGTAGCGGGCGGCGGCGTGCTGCCGTTCGACCGGCTCATCCTGGCCACCGGTTCGCGGCCGCGGCTTCTGCCGCTGCCGGGCGCCGACCTCTCGGGCGTGGTGTCGCTGCGCTCGATCGCCGATGCGCGGCTGATCCGCGCGCTCAGCGCCCAAAGCGAAGACGTGGTCATCCTCGGCGGCGGCTTCATCGGGCTGGAGATCGCGGCAACGCTGAGGGCCGCCGGCCGCAACGTCACCCTGGTCGAGGCTGTCGACCGGCTGCTTGGCCGCGCCGTGGCGCCGGTGGTGGCGAGCCATGTCCGCCAACGGCTGGAGGCGATCGGCGTGCGTATCCTCACCGGCACCACCATTGCCGGGCTGGAAGGGGAAAACGGCCATGTCTGCGCTGCCATCACCTCCACCGGCGAAAGGCTGCCCGCGCGCATGGTCATCGTCGGCATCGGCGCCGTGCCGAATGTCGAACTTGCGCAGGCTGCCGGACTGACTGTCGCCAATGGCATCCGCGTCGACCAACAGATGCGCACCTCAGTGCCTGATATTCTGGCCATCGGCGACGCCGCTTCCTACCGCCACTGGTCGACCGGCGGCGACGTGCGGCTGGAATCGGTGCAGAACGCCACCGACCAGGCGCGGCTTGCCGCACGCACGATCACCGGCCATACGGACGCGTATGCGGCGGTGCCGTGGTTCTGGTCTGACATCGGCGACATGAAACTGCAGATGGTCGGGCTGACCTCGGGCGGCGACAGCCATGTCGTGCTGGGCGACCTCGCTGAGAACAAGTTCTCGATCTACCACTATGCTGGAAGCCGGCTGCTCGGCATCGAATCCGTCAACAGGCCGGGCGACCATATGCTGGGCCGCAAGATGCTCGGGGCCGGGTTTTCGCCGATGGCGCAGACGATTGCTGAGGGACCTGACGGGCTGAAGGCTGCACTGGCAGCGTTCCAGCAGGATGAGCCGGCACGGGCTGCGGGCTAGACGCACTTACCCTCCCCCTTGTGGGGAGGGTCGCTGCGAAGCAGCGGGGTTGGGGTCGGCGCGAGGCCCCCCACCCGGACCTGCGGTCCGACCTCCCCACAAGGGGGAGGTAGGGTTTGCGCTAGGCAGCGCAGACTTCGCGGATCGAGCTTTCCAGAATGTCGAGCGCCTCGTTCATGACATTGTCCTGGATGGTGATCGGAGCCAGGAAACGGATGACGTTGCCGTAGACGCCGCAGGTCAGCAGGATCAGCCCCTTGTCGAGCGCCTTCAGCCGGATCGCATTGGCGATCTCGGCCGACGGCAGGCCCTTCTTGACGTCGTTGAACTCGACCGCGTTCATGAAGCCGAGACCCCTGATGTCGACAATCTCGGGCACATCGTCGCGGATCGACTGCAGCCGCTGTTTCAGCCGGGCGCCCAGCGTATTGGCGCGGTCGCACAGCTTTTCGTCCTCGATTACGTCGAGCACGGCGTGTGCTGCGGCGACACCGATCGGGCTGCCGCCATAGGTGCCGCCGAGCCCGCCAGGACCGGGCGCATCCATGATCTCGGCGCGGCCGGTGACCGCCGCCAGCGGGAAGCCGCCGGCCAGGCTTTTCGCCATGGTGGTAATGTCGGCCGCGACCTCATGATGATCCATGGCGAACATCTTGCCGGTGCGGGCAAAGCCGGTCTGCACCTCATCGGCGATCAGCAGCATGCCGTGCTGGTCGCAGAGCTTGCGCAGCGCCGTCAGGAATTCGCGCGGCGCGTCGTAGAAGCCGCCCTCGCCCTGGACCGGCTCGATGATGATGGCGGCAACGCGAGCCGGATCGACATCGGCCTTGAACAGTTTGTCGAGTGCGGCCAGCGAATCGGCTGTAGACACGCCGTGCAGCGGCACCGGAAACGGCGCGTGGTAGACGTCGCCCGGCATGGCGCCGAAGCCGACCTTGTAGGGCACGACCTTGCCGGTCAGCGCCATGCCCATGAAGGTGCGGCCGTGGAAGCCGCCGGCAAAGGCGATGACGGCTTGGCGGCCAGTGGCGTTGCGGGCGATCTTGATGGCGTTCTCGACGGCTTCAGCACCCGTAGTGACGAAGATGGTCTTCTTCTCGAACTTGCCGGGCAGCATGCCGTTCAGCCGTTCGGCCAGCCTGACATAGCTCTCATAGGGCACGACCTGGTGGCAGGTATGGGTGAAGCGGTCGAGCTGTGCCTTGACCGCCTCGATCACCCTGGGATGGCGGTGGCCGGTGTTGACGACGGCGATACCGGAGGAGAAATCGATGTATCGGCGGCCTTCTACATCCCAGATCTCCGAATTCTCGGCGCGGTCGGCATAGATCTGCGTCGTCATGCCGACGCCGCGCGAGATCGACTGGTTCTTGCGCTCGGAAATGGCTGCGTTCTTCATTTCGTCCCTCATCGGGCCGACGCCCGTTCTCGTTAGATGAATGCCAAGGCCTCTTCTGACCTTATTTCACGTTTTCCTCAAGTTGGCACCGCCGCCGGGCGATTGGGCCTGTCGTCGATGCGGGCCACTTCGACAGACCGGTCTTAACCAGCCGACCGATACACGTACGGGGCAGTCCGTGACAGCTCACCCGTCACCGGGAACGGCGAAGCGATCCCGCTCGCCGCGGTGGCGAACTTCCGCTACGACCTCGAACAGCCGACGGTGTGGCGGCGCAACCGCATCCCGATGATCACCGTTCGCGCAGGCCTCGTTGGCGACGTGCTGCCGGCCACCGTCGTCAACGAATTGAAGCCGTCGGTCGACGCCTTCATCGCCAAACTGCCGCCCGGCTATTCCGTTGCAACCGCCGGCTCGGTCGAGGAAAGCGCCAAAAGCCAGGGACCGATCGCAGCGGTGGTGCCGCTGATGCTGTTCGTGATGGCGACCATCCTGATGATCCAGTTGCAAAGTTTTCAGCGCCTGTTCCTGGTCGTGGCGGTGGCGCCGCTCGGCCTGATCGGCGTGGTCGCGGCCCTGGTGCCGAGCGGCGCACCGCTCGGCTTCGTCGCCATTCTGGGCGTCCTGGCGCTGATCGGCATCCTGATCCGCAACTCAGGTGATCCTGATCGTGCAGATCGAGGATCTGGTGGCCGAGGGCCAAGACCGCTGGGAAGCCGTGATCGAAGCGACCGAGCACCGCATGCGGCCGATCGCGCTGACGGCCGCGGCCGCCAGCCTAGCGCTGATCCCGATCGCGCGCGAAGTGTTCTGGGGCCCGATGGCCTACGCCATGATGGGCGGCATCATCGCCGGCACGGCGATCACGCTGCTGTTCCTGCCGGCGCTTTATGTGACGTGGTTCAGGATCAAGGAGCCTAAGCAGGGGGACGAACCATCTGTTCCGGAGAACGGCGAACTGGCGCAAGACCCCGCTTAAGGCTTTGCCGGATCATTCGTTATCGTTAGAGGGTTCGGGGCGCGATTTCGCTCGCTGCCATGGCGATGATTTTGACGTCCGCCAAGCATGCCAGCCTTTTGGCAAGTCGGCCAATGCCAGGATGCTTTCATCCTGCTGCACCACCTCTTGCAGGCCAACGAGCATTATCTCGCGTTCATCCCAATCTCGAGAGTCGCTGCTATAGAATTGCCAACTGCCCCCTTCATCGTCGTAGTTCTCGTCATCGTCAGCTTCATGCACAACGTATGCGATCCAGTCGCCCCGTTTGAATATGCTCTTGTCCGATAGCACCGCGACATTGGGCGGATCTGCAAACTTCCATTCTTCCATGGAATTCCCCAAGCGATTATTCTGCGGAAGAAACTAGTTCACGCCGTCCGAACAAACCCCTCGCTCGCCCTAAGCAAATTGCGTGTGTAATCCTTCTCCACGCGGTGCCCGATCAGCTGGCCCGCCGTCAGGTTCTCCACCGCTTCGCCATTCTGCATCACCATCAGGCGCTCGCACATATGGGTGATGATGGCGAGGTCGTGGCTGACCATCAGGAAGGTCAGCTTGCGCCGACGGCGAACCTCTTCCAGCAGGTTGAGCACTTCCGCCTGCACCGAAGCGTCGAGCGCCGAGGTTGGTTCGTCGAGCAGCAGGATCGACGGTTCGAGGATGAGCGCCCGCGCGATCGCCACGCGCTGACGCTGACCGCCGGAGAGCTGGTGCGCGTAGCGGAAACGGAAACCGTTGCCTAATCCGACCTCGTCGAGGGCGCGCTGGATGCGTTGCTCGCCATCGGCAAAGCCGTGAATGGCGAGCGGCTCCTGTAGCAGGCGGTCGACGGTCTGACGCGGGTGCAGCGAACCATAGGGGTCCTGGAAGACCATCTGCACTTCGCGATAAAAAGCCTTGTCGCGGCGCGCTCCCAGCGTCTTGCCATTGACCGTGATAGTACCGGATGCGACAGGCACCAGGCCGGCAATGGCTTTGAGCAGCGTCGACTTGCCGGAACCGCTCTCGCCGACCAGGCCGAAGGATTCGCCGGACTTCACCTCGAGGTTCGCCCCTTTCAGCGCGCGAAAACGGTCGAACACCACCTCCAGCCCTTCAATCGAAATGGCTGGCGTCATGCCGCCCACTCCGGCTTGCGGTCGAGCACCGGCAGCGGGTGGCGTTCGTAACCGATCCTGGGCATGCAGTTGAGCAGGCCGCGCGTGTAGGGATGCTGGGCGTCGCGCAGCTCCGACGCCTTGAGCTGCTCGACCACCTTGCCGGCATACATGACGATGACGCGGTCGCAGAAGGAGGCGACCAGCCGCAGATCGTGCGAGATGAAGATCAGACCCATGCCGCGCTCACTGACCAAGCGGTCGAGGATGCCGAGCACATCGAGCTGAACGGTGACGTCGAGCGCCGAGGTCGGCTCGTCGGCGATCATCAGTTCCGGTCCGGCGATCAGCATCATTGCGATCATGGCGCGCTGGCCCATCCCGCCGGACACCTCGTGCGGATGCAGGTCGAAGACACGCGAGGGATCGCGGATCTGCACAGCTTCCAGCATGGCCAGCGCCCGCTCGCGCGCTTCGGCCTTGGAGACCTTTTCATGCGTGCGCAGCGTCTCGACGATCTGGCGGCCGATGCTCATCACCGGGTCGAGCGAATATTTCGGATCCTGCAGGATCATGGCGATGCGTTTGCCGCGCAGCGCCCGGCGCTGGCGGGCGGGTATGTCCAAAAGATCGATGCCGTCCAAGGCGAGCTTCTTGGCCGAAACCAGAGCCTGCGGCGGCGTCAGCCCCATGATGGCGCGGCCGGTCTGCGACTTGCCGGAGCCGCTTTCGCCGACAATGCCCAGCCGCTCTCGGCCGAGCGAGAAGGTGACGCCGCGCACCGCCTGGATGAGGCCGGTCCGAGTCGGGAAGGTGACGCGCAGGTCGTCGACATCGAGAAGTGCACCGCTCATTGGTCACCACTCATTGGTCGCCACTCCGGGGATCGAGCGCATCGCGCAGGCCGTCGCCCAGCAGGTTGAAGCCGAGACTGACGATCAGGATGGCGAAGCCGGGCGCGCCGGCCACCCACCATTGGTCGAGCACGAAGCGACGGCCGGACGCGATCATGGTGCCCCATTCCGGCAGCGGCGGCTGCGCGCCGAGGCCAAGGAAACCGAGGCCGGCGGCGGTGAGGATGATGCCGGCCATATCGAGCGTCACCCGGATGATCAGCGAAGAGATGCAGAGCGGCATGATGTGGCGCAGCACGATGCGGAACGGCGAGGCGCCCATCAATTGCACCGCCTTGATGTAATCGGAATTGCGCACGGTCATCGTCTCGGCCCGCGCAATTCGCGCGTAAGGCGGCCACGAGGTGATGGCGATGGCCAACACCGCGTTTTCGATCCCGGGGCCAAGGGCGGCGACAAAGGCCAGTGCCAGGATCAGCTTGGGGAAGGCGAGGAAGATGTCGGTAATGCGCATCAGAATGGCATCGGTCCAGCCGCCGGCATAGCCGGCGACGGTGCCGACCAAAAGGCCGATGGGGGCTGCGATGACAGCGACAAGAATGACGACATAGAGGGTCCAGCGTGAGCCAAAAAGAATGCGCGAATAGATATCGCGGCCGAGATCGTCGGTGCCGAACCAATGCGCCGCACTCGGCGCCAAAAGCCGGGCATTCTTGAGATCGCCGATGGTCGGCAAATAGGGCGCCAGCACATCGGCAAAGGCTGCGACCAGCAGCAGCGCGATGATGATGAGCAGGCCGAGAAACGCCAGCCGGTTGGCGGAAAAGCGCCGCCAAGCGACGTAGGCGCGGCCGAGCCGTGCCTGCATGCGCGAGGCCGGCCGATCGCTGAGCAGCCAATCGCGGCGCGTTTGGATTGCTTCGGCGCTCATCCTGTCTTCGTCCTCGGATCGAGCACCTTGTAGAGAACATCGGACAGGAGATTGATGCCGATGAACACCGAACCGATGACGATGGTGCCGCCGAGCACGGCGTTCATGTCGGCGTTCTGCAGCGAATTGGTGATGTAGAGGCCGATGCCGGGCCAGGAGAACACCGTCTCGGTCAGCACCGAACCTTCGAGCAGCCCGGCATAGGACAGCGCGATCACCGTGACCATCGGCACCGCGGCGTTGCGCAGCGCATGGCCCCAGATGATTCGCGTTTCAGACAGGCCCTTGGCGCGCGCGGCGACGATGTATTCCTGCGACAGCTCGTTCAGCATGAAGGAGCGCGTCATCCGGCTGATATAGGCGAGCGAGAAATAGCCCAGCAGCCCTGCCGGCAGGATGATGTGGCGGTAAGCGTCGTAGAAGACATCCCACTGGCCCTGCAGCGCGGCGTCGAGCAGGTAGAAGCCGGTGATCGGTGTGAATGTGTACTCGTAGACGATGTCGAGGCGGCCGGGAAAAGCCACCCATTGGAGCTTGGCGTAGAACAGGACAAGCCCCAAAAGCCCGATCCAGAAGATAGGCACGGAATAGCCGATCAGGCCGACAATGCGAACGATCTGGTCGATGAGACTGCCGCGTTTTACCGCTGCCAGCACGCCGAGCGGCACGCCGATCAACGAGCCTATCAAAGTGCCCAAAGTCGCCAGTTCGATCGTTGCCGGAAAGGCACGGCGGATGTCGGTCATCACAGGATTGGTGGTCAGCACAGAGGTGCCGAAATCACCGTTCAGCGCATGCTTGAGATAGATATAGAATTGCTCGATCAACGGCAGGTCGAGCCCCATCTCGCGGCGGGTGCGCTCGACGACATTGGCCGGTGCGCGGTCGCCGAGCACCGCCAGCACCGGATCGATCGGGATGACGCGGCCGATGAAAAAGGTCACCGCGAGCAGGCCGAGATAGGTGGTGACGGCGATGACCAGGAAGCGGCCGATCGCCAACAAGATAGCGACGGCGCGGGCGCTTCCCTGCCCCGCCGTCGCCTGGTTTTCAATCGCGCTCATCAGGGCGCGTCCGCCGGCGCTATTCCTTGGAGACCGGGCCGACGAAGTTGGTGTCGAAGCTCGGACCGAGCGCAAAGCCTTTCAGGTTTTTGCGCAGGCCTGCCACTTCCAATTGCTGGTGGATGATTACGAAGGGGCTGGTGTCGAGGATCGTCTTTTCAAGGCTCTTGTACACATCGGCGCGCTTGCCGGCATCCTTCTCCAGCAAGGCTGCTTCGGTCTGCTTTGTCAGGTCCGGGATGTCCCAGGCATTGCGCCAGGCCAGCGTCTTGGTCTTGCCTTCATCCGAATTGTCCGGGTTTGAGGCAAAGGTCTGGGCGTTGGAGTTCGGATCGAAATAGTCCTGGCCCCACTGGCCGATATAGATGTCATGATTACGGGCGCGGTATTTGGTCAGCGTCTGCTTGCCGTCGCCCGGGATAATTTCCAGCTTGATGCCGGCCTGGCCAAGCGTCTGCTGGATCGATTCCGCCATGCCCGTTGTCGGCTGTCCCGTGCGTACATCCATGGTTACGCTGAAGCCGTCGGCCAGGCCGGCCTTGGTCAGCAGTTCCTTGGCCTTGGCGACGTCGAACTTGAACGGATTTTCGTCCAGTTCGCCCAGCACGCCCTTGGGCAGGAAGGTCTGGTGAATCTCGCCAATGCCCTTGAGGATGGTCGTGCTCAGCGCATCGTAGTCGACCAGATATTTGAACGCCTGGCGAACCTCGGGCTTGGCGAGGTTCGGATTCTTCTGGTTGAGGCTGATATAATAGACCGTGCCCTTCGGCGCGCTGGTCGTGGTGAGATCGGCATTCTTGGCGATGGCGTCGAGATCGTTCGGCTCGAGGTTGCGGGCAACGTCGATGTCGCCTGCTTCGAGCGCCAGGCGCTGTGCCGAGCTTTCCTTCATGTTGCGGTAGATGACGCGGGCGAGCTTGGCCTTCTCGCCATTGTAATTGTCGTTGCGCTCGAGCACGACGACCTCATTGGCCCGCCATTCGCGCAGCTTGTAGGCGCCGGAGCCGGCATAACCGGTCTTCAGGAAGGCGTTGCCGAAATCGTTGTCCCATTTGTAGTCGGCACTCGGCGTCACCGCGGCGACATGTTCCTTGACCAGCTTTGCGTCGACGACCGAAGCGACCGTTGCCGACAGGCAGTTTAACACGAAGCTCGGCGCATAGGCCTTGTCGACGGTGAACTGGAAGGTGGTGTCGTCGACGGCCTTGGCCTTGTCGGCGACGTTGTCGCCGCTGATGCCGAACTGGTTGATGATGAATGCTGGCGGCTTGTCCAGCTTGATGGCGCGCTCGAAGGAATAGGCGACATCGCCGGCTGTCAGTGGATTGCCCGAAGCGAACTTTAGGCCGGGCTTGAGCTTGAACGTATAGACCAGGCCGTCGTCGGAGACGGTCCAGCTCTCGGCAAGGTCGCCCTTGACCTTGGAGGTGTCGCTGAGGTCGAGGCGGACCAGCAGATCATAGGTGTTGCCGGTGACTTCGGCGGTCGACAGTTCGAACGCCTCGCCCGGATCCATGGAGATGATGTCGTCGATGGCAAAACCTTCGACCAGCGTGTCGGCGGGGGTCACGGCAAAGGCCGGCGCGACGCCAATGAGCAGAGCGGACATGGCAGCACCTGCGAGCCAGACGCGCGAACGTAGAGCAAACTTTTCCATCATCATGATGATTGTTCCCTGTTTTGTTGATTGTTGACCCCGAGTTCCCGGCTCAGGGCTGCAGTAATCTTTTTCGCGGCCGGAGGACGACCGTTAGACCCCATACCGTGTTGATTTTTTTCCAGTTGGTCAACACCCTATCCGGCAGCCCTCCAACCGGCAACGGGCATTTTTGCGAGCCGGCATACTGGACCGGAATATGCTGTGCGCGTCGAAGCATGGGCGAGCCAATTGCAGCCGCCGATGGGGAAAAATCTGCTCTTTTCGGTGTTACTTGATGGCAGCAACCAGATCGGCGTCGGGGAAGCAGGTGGCGGGGCGGCCGTTCTTTTCCTGCCAGGAGCCGATCGAGCGGCGGGTCTTGAAGCCGGGCAGACCATCGGCGCTGCCGACATCGTAGCCCTTGGCCTCCAGCGCCCGTTGCAGCGCGGCGATGTCGGAACGATGCAGGCCGCCGACCGCACCCCAGCTGCGGACAAAATCAGCATCGCCATGGGCGATGCGGTCAGCGCCATGGCCGATGAACAGGGCGTAGAGGTCGCTGGTGTTGTATTGCTTCAGCACGTAAAAATTCGGCGTGGCGATGAAGGCCGGACCGCTGCGTCCGGCCGGCATCAACAGGAACCCTTCCGCCTTCAGTTCGTTGGCCGGAAAGGCTTTGCCGCCGACGCGGCTGATTCCCATCGCCGCCCAGGTTGAGATCTTCTTGCCCTGGTCGGGACCTTCGAGCGAGCAGGAAACGCTTTCCGGAACCGTCACCTCGAAACCCCAGCCACGCCCCTTCACCCAGCCATAGTGGACGAGAAAGTTGGCGATCGAGGCCAGCACGTCCGGCGTCGAATTCCAGATGTCCGGGTGCCCATCACCGTCGTAGTCGACGGCGTGCTTCAGGAACGAGGTCGGCATGAATTGCGGCTGGCCGAGCGCGCCGGCCCAGGACGATTTCATGGCGCCGACCGGCGCCAACCCATGCTCGACGATCTCGAGCGCCGCCAGCACCTCGGTGCGGAAGAAGTCCTTCTTGGTCGACATGAATGCCTTGGTGCCGAGCACCTCGAAGGCGTCGTAGGGCATTTTCGCCGCGCCGAAGCCGGTCTCGCGGCCCCAGATCGCCAACAGTATCTCGCCCGGGACACCGTAGCGCTTTTCGATCGCAGCCAGCGTCTTGGCGTTGGCCGCCTCGCGCGTGCGCGCACCTGACGTGACGGCGCGCACCGTCTTTTCGGCGAAATAGGCGCCGGGCGAACCGAACTCGGCCTGATGCTGTTTTTGCGGGGTTTTGGGTTTCTCGCCGGGCAGGACGAGGTCGGGCAATTTGAGGTTCGGCTTCACGCCGTCGAAAGCGGCGTCGAAAGTGGATTTGGAGATGCCTTTGGTCTGGGCTTGCGGCCAGAGATCGGTTTGCAGCCAGGCGCGGAACTGGTCATCGATTTTGGCAGCGGAGGCGGGGGCTACAAAAAGCAGGGCAACAAGGGATGCGAGGAGCGCAACGAGCGCCAATCCGAAAGATCCGCGTTCTGTCGCGCCCCCCTCTGTCCTGCCGGACATCTCCCCCTCAAGGGGGGAGATTGGCTGTCGCTTCGGTTTTCGCCAACCACCAGCGTTGAAAGAAGAATGCCGCCCGAGAAGCTGCTGATCTCCCCCCTTGAGGGGGAGATGTCCGGCAGGACAGAGGGGGGCCCGAAGGAATGCTGTCATCTCCGGAGCATCCCCGCCAATTGCGTCAAAACGCCGTCCGCGATCGCAACGCGGCTGCCAGCGTACCCTCATCCAGATAATCAAGCTCGCCGCCAACCGGCACGCCATGGGCAAGTCGTGTCACCTTGACCTCGAAGCCCGACAACTGGTCGGTGAGATAATGCGCCGTCGTCTGGCCCTCGACGGTGGCGTTGACGGCGAGGATCACCTCCTTCACCTCGCCGCCGGCGACGCGGTCGACCAGCGAGCGGACATTGAGCTGGTCGGGGCCGATGCCGTCGAGCGGCGACAGCGTGCCGCCGAGCACATGGTAGCGCACATTCATGGCCGCCGCCCGCTCCAGCGCCCAGAGGTCGGAGACATCCTCGACGACGATCAGCGTCGAGGCATCGCGGCGCGGATCGGTGCAGATCATGCAAGGGTCGGAGGTATCGACATTGCCGCAGGTCGTGCAGATGCGCACCTTGTCGGCGGCTTCAGCCATGGCGGCGGCGAGCGGCGACAAAAGCTGCTCCTTCTTCTTGATGAGGTGCAGTGCCGCACGCCTGGCCGAACGCGGCCCTAGCCCCGGGACCTTGGCCAGGAGCTGGATCAGGCGTTCGATCTCGGGACCGGCGATTCGCTTCGACATCGCACTGATCTAGGATTTTTCCGCGCGCTTTGAAACATGCGCATACGCACCGAGCCCGCCATGCTGCCATGGCGGGCTCGGAAACTGTTTTAGGCGTCAGTAGGCTGAGAGCGGCCGGGTTTGATCGACGATCATTGCGCCGATAGCGTCGGTGTTCTCAGGCGTCGACTGGAAGCCCATCGACGCTTCCTGCGTTGCCGATGGAACCGAGGTGATGTAGCGGGCGTTCAGCGTGCCGCCGAAACGCGAGGCATCGGGCTCGGCCATCGGCTCCTGCATCGCCACCTCCGTCTGCTTGGCGGCGACGCGGGCGCTCTTGGCGGGCGCCGCGGAAGCCGTCACATAGGTCTGCTCGGCCGGGGCACGTGTCGCCTTGGCTGCGCGAACCGCCGCGGCCTGCTTGGCCGGATCTGGACGGACAATGGTCTTCACCACCGGCTCGGCGTAGGCAACCTGCAACGGCGCTTCAGGCACAGGCGCGCGCGGCTGCGCCGAGGCAACCATGGTCGTGGATTCATCCGGCAGCGGCTGCCAGTTGCGACCGCGCTTCTCGTAGAAGGCGTTGCCGCCGGCAACCATGGTGTAATGCATGTTCTTGTAGGGGAACCTCAGTCCGGCGGTGTGGAAGTACATCGTGTTCTTCAGCTTGGCCTTGCGCTCGCCCTTGAGCACCGCATCGGCGGCCTCCTCGACATCGGGCATCGCTTTCGAATTCATCGCCCGCGTCATCACGCCGGGCGCGAACTGGCCCGGTTCGCCAACCACTTGGCAAATGGTGCTGCCATGATTGCCGGAGCGCAGCCGGTTCATCACCACCGTGCCGACGGCGATCATGCCGTCACGGCTCGAGCGGTTGGACTCGAAGAACATCGCCCGCTCCAGGCATTCCTTCTCCTTCGGCGTGTTGCGGTAGGCGCGCGTCGAAAGGAAGCTGGGCGTGATGGCGTCGGTCAGGCTGGCGACCGACAGGCCATGCGAAGACGTGGTCTGGCTGCAACCGGCCAGGAACACAGGAGAGAAGATAATGCCGAGCAGAAGCGGCGTCTTCCATCGCGTAGCGATCAACAAAAATGCCTCATTGTCCAGATGCCAGCTCGCCCCGAGATGTGGCAAGAATGAGACTCTTAAAGGCAAAAAGATGGCTAAAGGATTAGCTTTCGTGCAGCATAGGTAAAACTTTATAAATGCCCGGATATGTCCGTGAGCAAAGCCCGAGAAAGTCTTAACAACAGCCTCCGCAGCCGATTTCCCTTCATAATCAATTAACTGGTTGGGCCGGCTCAGAACGGCAATTTCATTCCGGGCGGGATCGGCAAGCCTGCCGTCAGCGCCTTGGTCTTCTCCTGCATAATCTGCTCGACCTTATTTTTGGCGTCATTGTGAGCGGCCAGCAGCAGGTCTTCGAGAATCTCGACCTCGTCCTCCTTGAACAGCGACGGATCGATCTTCAGCGACTTCATTTCGAACTTGCCGGTCAGCGTGACATTGACCAGCCCGCCGCCCGCCTGCCCGCTTGCTTCAATCGTCGCGATCTCGTCCTGCATGGCCTGGAACTTGGCCTGCATTTCCTTCGCCTTGCCCATCAGGCCGAGAAGATCTTTCATGGTCGGGTCCTTTGCGGATTCGTGGCTATGGTCAGGTTTCGTCGTCGTCGGATGGCGGCTCGACCGGCGCTTCGGCCTTGTCGGTGTCGACTTCCGGCGCGTCGGGAATGCGCACGTCGATAATCTTGGCGCCGGGAAAGCGCGCCAGGATGGCGGCCACAGCCGGATCGCTTTTCGCGTCGGAGAAAGCAGTCTCGCGCCTGGTCGATTCCATCTCGGCCAGCGTTTGGCCGCCCTCTTCCTTCGACAATGACACCAGCCAGTTGCGGCCGGTCCAGGCGCGCAGCTTCGTCGTCAAGTCGTTGAGCAGCATCTTGGGCGCATCGGCGGTCAGGCCGACGTCGATACGGCCGGGCTCGATGCGCACCAGGCGAATACAGCTCTTGACCAGCACCTTGAAGGCGATGTCACGCTGCGCGTCGGCAAGAGCGACAATATCGGCCAGCGATTTCAGCGGCGGCGATTGCGGCTCGACGACCGGCTGCGGAGGCGCGACAAAGGCGACCGGGGGCGCGTCGACCAATCGCATGGTTTGCGCACCGGCTGGCCCGGACGGCATCCGGGTCTGCGCTACCGCGCTGGCGCCGCCGCCATTGCCGGCATTTACCGGCGCACCATTCGGGCGTGACACACCACCGGACGCCGGAGCGCCGCTCTCTAGAGATTTCAGCGCCTCGTCCAGCGTCGGCAGGTCGGCGGCATGCGCCAGGCGGATCAGCACCATCTCGCCGGCGCTGACCGGGCGGTTGGACGACTGCACCTCGGGAATGCCTTTCAAGAGCATCTGCCAGGTCCGCGACAGAACCTTGACCGACAGCGTGCTGGCGAAGTCGGCGCCGCGGCGGCGCTCATCCTCGGACAGGGAAGCGTCGTCGGCAGCCGTCGGCACGAAGCGCAGCCGGGTGACGAGGTGGTTGAATTCGGCCAGATCGGTCAGCACGGCAGCCGGATCGGCGCCGGTGTCGTACTGGTTGCGGAATTCGGCAAGGGCGGCCGCCACATCGCCCTTCATGACATGTTCGAACAGGTCGACGATGCGGGCGCGGTCGGCGAGACCCAGCATGGCGCGCACCGCTTCGGCGCTGACGGCGCCGCCGCCATGGGCGATCGCCTGGTCGAGGATGGAGAGCGAATCGCGAGCCGAGCCTTCGGCGGCGCGCGCGATCATCGCCAGCGCGTCGTCGTCGACCGATATGCCTTCCTTGCCGGCAATCGAGGAGAGGTGCGCGACCAGTGCGCCAGCATCGATGCGTCTCAGGTCGAAACGCTGGCAGCGCGACAGCACGGTGATCGGCACTTTGCGGATTTCGGTGGTGGCAAAGATGAATTTGACGTGCGGCGGCGGCTCTTCCAGCGTCTTCAACAGGCCGTTGAAGGCCTGGGTGGAGAGCATGTGCACTTCGTCGATGATGTAGACTTTGTAGCGCGCCGACACCGGGGCATAGCGCACGCGCTCGATAATGTCCCTGATGTCGTCGATGCCGGTATGCGACGCGGCGTCCATCTCGATGACGTCGACATGGCGGCCTTCCATGATCGCCTGGCAGTGCTCGCCCAGGAGGGCGAGGTCGACCGAGGGATGGTCGACCGTCGGCGTCTTGTAGTTGAGCGCCCGCGCCAGGATGCGCGCCGTCGTGGTCTTACCGACGCCGCGCACGCCGGTCAGCATCCAGGCCTGGGCGATGCGGCCTGTGGAGAAAGCGTTGGTCAAAGTGCGGACCATCGGCTCCTGGCCGATCAGTTCGGAGAAATTCGACGGACGATATTTGCGCGCCAGCACGCGATAGGCGACGGCCTTTTGCTTCTCCAGGTTTTCGGGGTCCGAATTTCCGGCTTCGCTCATTCGCCCGTAAAGCTCCAAAAGGCCGCGTCTCAGCGTAGCCGATTCCTGCTAGATCGTTTCACCGTTTTCTGAAACGGCAAACCGCTCTACCCTTTGCTTTAACGCAATTCCGGACGGGAAACCGCTCACACTTTCCCTGGAATTGCTCCAATAGTCTCGCCCGCGCTGCAATGCGTCGTCAATGTCGCGAGAGGGGCCGATGAGGTGGGAGGCTGGAACAATGACCCGTTCCGGGCTCGTTAGGGCTGCTTCCTTCCGGACCTGACCCGGTTGGCGAGTGGATCGTCCACCACCAACCTCCCGCGTTCCATATCGGCAATTCAGCGATCAAATGCAAGGGTGCATTGAGAATCGGATGCCCGTGAACTCCGCCGCTCAATGAATCGCTTGCAGCCCCCGTGCAGCCGCTCTAGCGTGATGAGTTTGGGAATAATGCGAGAAGCGCAAGGGAAACGCCAATGCTACCGGGCCTCAAGGCCGGATTCACGCTCGACTCCAGGCTGGAGGCGGATAGCGAGCAGCTGATGTGGCTCGGCCTGTGCGAGCTCAGGGTGATGAACGATAGCCGCTGGCCATGGCTGGTCCTGGTGCCGCAGCGGCCGGGGGCCGAAGAAATCCACGACATGACGCCGCTCGACCAGGCGATGTTGACCTTCGAAACCAACATGGTGGCGCAGGCGCTGAAAAGAACCACGAGCTGCACCAAGATCAACACCGGCGCGCTCGGCAACATCGTTCGGCAATTGCATGTCCACGTCATCGCCCGCTCGGAAGGCGATCCGGGCTGGCCGGGGCCGGTGTGGGGGCACGGCATGCGCGAGCCCTATGAGCGTTCAGGCATCCGCCAGTTTGCGCAACAGATCAAGGCGGCGCTATAAGCCGCCTGTGTCCATCCCTAGACGTTCGAGCTTCCATGACCCTTCGCCTTTTTGACGCGCCCTTGCGCGAACCGAGCCAGTTCGTCGGCTTCGCCGGAAACACGATTGATCGGCAATCCGAGAACCGCGCCGACGATTCCGTCGAAAGGGCGTTGGCCGATCCCTCGGCACGTCTTCTGCCGATGCATGGCGGACGGCTGTATCTGAAATTGCACGATGGCAGCTTCGACCCTTGGTTCGATCTGGCTGAGAGCCAGAAGCTGCAGCCATCACTCGCACAAGGCGTGCTGCTTGGCTTTGCCGAGAGCGGCCCGGTACTTGCCGTGCCGGTCGGCCTCGATCCCGAACAGCTGCCGGAGACCATGAAGGCGATCGATTATCGCTCGGTCTATATGCAGGGGCTGATCGACGAGGCGGCAGCGGGCGCGCTGGCGCAAGGCGCCGCCCTGCTTGCCTGGCATGCCACCCATCGCTTCTGCAGCAAATGCGGCCATGAATCGCAAATGCGGGCCGGCGGCTACAAGCGCCATTGCCCAAATTGCGGCACCGAGCACTTTCCACGCACCGATCCGGTGGCGATTATGCTGACGGCGACGCGGGAAAAATGCCTGCTCGGCCGCGGCCGGCATTTCGGGCCCGGCATGTACTCGGCGCTTGCCGGCTTCATCGAGCCGGGCGAGACGATCGAGGCGGCGGTGCGCCGCGAAACGCTGGAGGAAGCCGGCATCCGGCTCGGCCGCGTTGTCTACCATGCCAGCCAACCCTGGCCGTTCCCCTATTCGCTGATGATCGGCTGTTTCGGCGAACCGCTCAGTGACGACATCCAGGCCGATCTCAACGAGTTGGAAGATTGCCGCTGGTTTTTTCGCGACGAGGTGCGTTCCATGCTGGAGAAGACGCACAAGGACAATCTGGTCACGCCGCCGAAAGGCGCGATCGCGCATCATCTGATCCGCGCCTGGGTCGACAGCGAATAAGACTTGTTATTTTACGCAATTCCGGACGGAAAACCGCTTCACACTTTTCCTGGAATTGCTTAACGGGAGCAAAAAATGATCCGTCACACCGTGGTTTTCACCCTGAAGCACCCGCAGTACTCGCTGGAGGAAAAGCGGTTCCTCTCCGATGCCAAGCGCATTCTCAGCGCAATCAAGGGCGTCACCCATTTCGAGCCGCTGCGGCAAGTCAGCCCGAAGAACGACTATCACTTCGGCTTCTCGATGGAGTTCGTCGATCAGGCCGCCTACACCAGATATAACGAGCATCCCGACCACGTTGCCTTCGTGCGCGACCGCTGGATCCCGGAAGTCGAAACCTTCATGGAAATCGACTATGTGCCGCTGACCCTGCTGGTTTAGGGGAACCTTAGTCCGCGACCTTCCACTGCTCGCGCGACTCGCTGGCGGGATAGACACCCAGAATGCGCACTTCGCGCGAGAAGAAGCGCAGTTCGTCCAGCGCCAGCTTGACCAGTGGATCGTCGGGATGGCCCTCGATATCGGCGTAGAACAGCGTCGCGGTGAAGGCGCCCAACTGATAGCTCTCCAGCTTCGTCATGTTGACGCCGTTGGTGGCGAAACCGCCCATTGCCTTGTAGAGCGCAGCCGGCACGTTGCGGACACGGAACATGAAGGTCGTCATCATCTTGGTGTCGGCCGAGGGCCGTTCGGCCAATCGCTTGTCCTTGGTCAGCACGACAAAGCGGGTGACATTCGAATCCGTGTCCTCGACGTTCTTCTCGATGATGTCGAGGCCGTAGAGTTCTGCGGCTAGCGCCGGGGCGAGCGAGGCCATGGTGCGGTCCTTGAGCTCCGAGACCAGCTTCGCAGAGCCCGCCGTGTCGCCGGCGATCACCGGCTTCCAACCGTTCTTGCGGATGTATTGGCGGCACTGTCCCAGCGCATGGATATGGCTGTGCACGGTCTTGATCTCTTCGCGTTTGACGCCTGGCAGCACCATCAGCTGGAAGTGGATCGGCAGAAAATACTCGCCGACGATGTGGAGTTTCGATTCCGGCAAGAGATGATGAATGTCGGCGACGCGGCCGGCGATGGTGTTTTCGATCGGGATCATGGCGAGGTCGGCCTTGTTGGTCTCGACCGCGTTGAAGGCATCCTCGAAGGTGGGGCACGGCAACGGCTCCATCGAAGGGAACATGTTGCGGCTGGCGGTGTCGGAATTGGCGCCCGGTTCGCCTTGGAAGGCTATTCTGTTGGTCTTGTCAGGCATGCCGATATCTCAGGTTGAAGGTCTCAGGAAAGAATTTGTCGGGCGCGTTCGAGGTCTTCCGGCGTGTCGACGCCCAGCGGCAGCGATTGCACGATCTCGGCATCGATGCGCATACCGGCCTCCACCGCCCGCAACTGCTCCAGCCGCTCGCGCCGTTCGAGCGGCGAAGGTTTTAGCGCGACGAAGCGTTCGAGGGCTGAGCGCCGATAGGCGTAGAGGCCGACATGGTGATAGAGCGGCCCCTCGCCCCAGGGCGCGGTGGCGCGGGTGAAATAGAGCGCCTTCAGCCGCGTCGCCGACAACGGCGAACCGACGATCTTGACGACGTTGGGGTTGGCCTTTTCCTCGTCGCGGACGATCTCGACGCCGAGCGTGGCGATGTCGACCGCAGCGTCCTCGAACGGTTTCAGCGCCGCACCGATGATCTTGGGATCGATGGTCGGCAGGTCGCCCTGCACATTGACGATGGTTTCGACCTTGCGATCGGGGTCGAGGGCGGTCAGCGCCTCGAAGATACGGTCGGAACCGGATTCGTGGTCGGTGCGCGTCATCACCGCCTCGAAACCGTGCGCGCGCACCGCTTCGGCCACGTTGCGCGTGTCGGTTGCCACCACTACCCGGCCAAGCCCAGCCTCAGCGGCGCGGCGGGCGACATGGACGATCATCGGCGCGCCGGCTATGTCGGCCAGCGGCTTGCCCGGCAGGCGCGTCGAGGCCATGCGGGCCGGGATCAGGATGAGCGTGGACATCGAGGTTGCAAGGCGTTCGAAAGAGGATGGGGAAAGTGGCAAAAGGTCTCACTGGAAGCGCCCTTATAGGTGTTGCAACGCCCAAGCAAAAGACCTAGTTTCCGCCCGATTTGACCGGCTCGACGGGGTGGGTCACGATACCGACGGACGGAGTGGACGGAGAGGTCCGCCGGAAAAGGGAGCCCTGGGGCGTATGGATTCCAACGAAGTCAACAAACTGCTCGCCGGGTTGCTTGGAACCTGTTTCGTCGTCTTCTCGGTCGGTTTGGTGTCCGACGCCCTGTTTGCCTCGCCGGCGCCGGAAAAACCCGGCTTTGCCATCGAGGCGACGGAGCCTGCCGAAGGCGGCGCCGCCGGACCCGCAGCAGAGGCGAAGCCGATCGCCGACCTTTTGGCCACCGCCAATGTCGAGCAAGGTGCGGCCGTCTTTAAGAAATGCCAGGCCTGCCATTCCGGCGAAAAAGGCGGCCCCAACAAGGTCGGCCCGGATCTCTGGGACATCGTCGACCGCCCCGTCGCCGAGCATGAGGGCTTTGCCTATTCGGCCGGCATGAAGGAGTTTTCCAAGGGCGGCGCCGAGAAGTGGACCTATGACAATCTCAACCACTTCATCACCTCGCCGAAGAAATTCGTGAAGGGCACGGCGATGGGCTTTGCCGGCCTGCCGAAGGACGAGGACCGCGCCAACGTCATTGCCTATCTGCGCACGCTGTCGGATAGCCCGAAGCCGCTGCCGACGCCAGGTGCCGCCGCCGATGCAACGGCGCCGGCCAAGCCGGCCGAGGGTGCCGCTCCGGCCAAGCCGGCTGAAGGTGCAGCTCCAGCCCCTGCGACGCCGGCACCGGCGCCCGCCAAATAACCGAATTGTCATCTCCATGACCTCAAAAAAGCCGGGTTCAGCCCGGCTTTTTGTTAGGAAAATCGCATATGCGGCGACAAAGCCGCCGCATGGCGGTTTTCACCGGCGTCAAATCATTTAGGATTGCCGGGCATCGCGACGAGGAGAACGCATGACGGTTGGCCGAACGCTTCTGAGGTCCTTTCTGGTTGTGGGCGCCCTCGCAGGCGGCCTGCAGGCATCCTTCCCCCAGGAATGGCACACCACCTCTTCGCTGATCGGCCCCTCCAAATATGGCGAGAACTTCCAGCGCTACGATTATGTGAATCCGGATGCACCGAAGGGCGGTACCTACAATTCGGTCGTTTCCGGCACGTTCGACAGCTTCAATCCCTATATCGTTCAGGGATCGCCGGCGGCCGGCCTGCAGCCATTTGGCGGCGGCCTGCTCTACGACACGCTGATGGACCAGGCGACTGACGAAGGTAGCGTCAGCCACCCGCTCGTCGCCGATGCCTACAAGTACCCGACCGACTATTCCTCGGCCACCTACCGGCTCGACCCGCGGGCGAAATGGCATGACGGACAGCCGATCACAGTCGACGACGTGATCTGGTCGTTCCAGGTGCTGAAGGCCAACAGCCCGATGTACAGCCGCTATTTCGAAAACGTCACCGACGCCGTCGCTGTCTCGGACCGTGAGGTCGAGTTCCACTTCGACCAGAAGGGCAATCGCGAACTGCCCAAGATCCTCGGCGACCTTGTCGTGCTGCCCAAGCATTGGTGGGAAGGCACCGACGCCAATGGCAAGAAGCGCGACATCACCAAGGGGACGCTGGAGCCGCCGCTGGGCTCGGCTGCATACAAGATCGCCAGCTTCAAGGCGGGGTCGGAAATCGTCTGGCAGCGCGTCCCCGACTATTGGGGCGCCAAGCTGGCTGTGAAGATCGGTCGGGAGAATTTCGACACGCAGCACTTCACCTACATTCTTGACGACAACGCCTCCTGGGAGGCGTTCAAGAAAGGTGGCCTCGACGATATCAAGCCGGAAAACAGCTCGAAGCGCTGGGCGACATTTTATGATTTCGCGGCGATCAAGGCCGGCGATGTGATCAAGCAGGAGTTCAAGACCACCTCGCCCGAGCCGATGCAGGCTTTCATGCTCAACCAGAGACACAAGCTCTTTGCCGATCGTCTGGTCAGGGCCGCGCTCACCTATCCCTTCGATTTTGAATCGATGAACCGCACGCTGTTCTTCGGTTTCAACACCCGCACCCACAGTTATTTCCAGGGCACGGAACTGGCCTCGAGCGGCCTGCCGCAAGGCAAGGAGCTGGAGATCCTGGAGAAGTACCGCGACAAGCTGCCGCCGGAAGTATTCACGCAGGAATTCAAGCTGCCGGTCTACGATTCGCCGCAGGCGGAGCGCAAATATCTGAAGCAGGCGGTCGACCTGTTCGCCCAGGCCGGCTGGGTGATCAAGGGCGGCAAGATGGTCAACGCCAAGACCGGCGAGCCATTCAAGTTTGAAATCCTAGGCTCGAATGAAACCGACCAGGTCATTTCCAGCCCCTGGATCGCCAATCTGCGCAAGATCGGCGTCGATGCGACACTGCGCATCGTCGACCCGAGCCAGTACACCAACCGCGTCAGAAATTTCGATTACGACGTCATCACAGGACAGCTCCAACAGTCGGAATCGCCCGGCAACGAGCAGCGCGATTTTTGGAGCTCCAAGTCCGCCGACACACCGGCATCGCGCAATTATTCCGGCATCAAGAACCCGGTCGTTGACGCCCTTGTCGACCGCATCATTTTTGCCACGGATCGCGATGACCTCGTCGCCACCACCCATGCGCTCGATCGCGTGCTGCTGTGGAATTACTATGTGGTGCCGCAATACTATCGCGCCGTTGTGTGGCTGGCTTACTGGAACAAGTTCGGCATCCCGGAAAAGCAGCCCGGCTACCGTGGCGCCGATATCGATTCCTGGTGGATCGATGCGGACAAGGAAAAGGCCCTGGCCGCCAAGTACAAGGGCAGCAATTGATGGCGGGGCTCCCTCGCCGCGATTTCCTGGCCCTCAGTGGCGCCGCGGCCGTTGCTGCGCTGCTGCCGGGCAAGGCTTTCGCCGCCAGCCCAACCGGCGTGAAACTGCATGGACTGTCGGCTTTCGGCGACCTCAAATACAAGCCGGACTTCACTCATTTCGACTATGTCAATGTCGATGCGCCGCAAGGTGGCGTCTTCAACTTCCTGCCGCGCAACTGGCTTGCCAACCAGACGCCGCTGACCTTCAACACGCTGAATTCGTTCGTCCCCAAAGGAGATTCGCCCCAGCGCACGGAGATGTGCTTCGATTCACTGATGGTGAGAGCGTACGACGAACCTGACGCCGTTTACGGGCTGATCGCTGACGGCGTGACGATTTCCGACGACCGCAACGACTTCACCTTCTCGCTGCGCCCGCAGGCCCGCTTCCATGACAGCACGCCATTGACGGCCGAGGATGGCGCCTTCACCTTCAAGCTGCTCAAGGACAAGGGGCACCCGTACTATTCCCTGCCGCTAACGCATCTGGATGACGCGATTGCCGTGGATGCCCACACGCTGCAGCTTAGGTTTTCCGGCAAGCAGACAAGCCGCACCATCCTCAACGTCGTCGAGTTCCCGGTCCTGTCGAAGGCGTTCTACACGGCCAACCCGTTCGATTCCTCGCAGATGAACCCGCCGTTGGGGTCAGCCGCCTACAAGGTCGGTCGCTGGTCGGCCGGGGCCTGGATCGAATATGAGCGTGTGGCTGATTATTGGGGCAACGACCTGCCGGTCAATCGCGGCCAGAACAATTTTCAGCGGATCCGCGTTGAGTTCTATCAGGACCGTAGCGTTGCCTTCGAAGCGTTCAAGAAGGGAGAAATCCTCTACAGGCAGGAATTCACCTCGCGCGTCTGGGCGACCGGCTACGACTTCCCAGCCTTCACTGCCGGCAAGGTAGTGAAGCACGAATTCCCGGCCGAAACGGTGCCTTCGATGCAGGGCACCGCCGTCAACCAGCGGCGCGAGCAGTTTCGCGACTCGCGCGTGCGGCAGGCGATCGGGCTCTGCTTCGACTTCGAATGGACGCGGCGCAATTTCTTCTACGGTTCCTATGAGCGCTCGCAATCCTGCTTCGAGAAATCCGAATTTCGCGCCGAGGGCAGACCGTCGCCACAAGAATTGGCTCTTCTTGAGCCGCTGCGTGAGCAGATTCCCGCCGAGGCTTTTGGCGAAGCCGTGATCCAGGACGCGTCGAACGGCTCCGGCCGCGACCGGCAGTTGCTTGGCAAGGCGGCCAAGCTTCTGGCCGAGGCCGGCTGGAAACGGTCCGGCAATTTCGTCGTGAACGACAAGGGTGGTCGGTTGTCCGCAGAGTTTCTTGTCGACGACGAAGTCTTCGAACAGGTCTACTCGCCCTGGGTCGAAAACATGAAGGCGGTCGGCATCGATGCCTCGATCCGGCTGGTGGATGCCGCGCAATATCAGCTGCGGCAGAATTCGTTCGACTACGACCTCGTCTCGGTCGCGGCCTCGTTTCCGGCGACGCCAACCCGTGACGACCTCGAAACCATTTTCCATTCGCGAGCAGCTACCGTATCGGGCTCTCGCAATCTGCCGGGAACGTCGAGCCCGGCCATCGACGCCCTGGTTGACGCCGCAGGTGCCGCCGAGGGTCGCGAAAGCCTGACAATTGCCATGCGCGCGCTCGACCGGGTCTTGCGTGCACGGAGGGATTGGATTCCAAGTTGGTTCCTGGCGAATCATCGAAGCGCCTATTGGGACATGTTCGGTTTTCCCGAGCGGAAACCCGATTTCGACTTCCCGGTCGAAGCGCTGTGGTGGGTCGACAAGGGCAAGGCGGCAAAAATTGGCAAAGGGTAGGCTGTTGCGCGGCACTTTACCCTCCCCCTCGTGGGGAGGGTCGGTGAGCACTTCGTGCGCAGCGCGAATGGCGAACCGGGGTGGGTGTGACGGCGTACGCCGGATCGAGACTACCCCCACCCCGCTCCGCTTCGCGGATCGACCCTCCCCACAAGGGGGAGGGTGAAAGCTGATGGGCGCCTACATACTGCGCCGTATCCTGCTGATGATACCGACCCTGTTCGGCATCATGGCTGTTGCTTTCGTCGTCACTCAATTCGCACCGGGTGGACCGGTCGAGCAGGTCATCGCCAGCCTGACCAACCAGGGCGGCAGCGACCGCCTCGGCAGCGGCGGCGGCGATGCAGGAGGCGGCGGCAATTTCGATGTGGCCGGCGATGTCGGTTCGAAGTACCGCGGCGCGCAAGGGCTCGATCCTGAATTCATCAAGAAGCTGGAAAAGCAATTCGGCTTCGACAAACCACCGCTCGAACGCTTCGGCATGATGCTATGGAACTATGCCCGCTTCGATTTCGGCGACAGCTATTTCCGTGACATCTCGGTTCTCGATCTGATCCTGGAGAAGATGCCGGTGTCGATCTCGCTTGGGCTGTGGATCACGCTGTTGTCCTATCTGATCTCGATCCCCCTTGGCATCCGCAAAGCGGTCAAGGACGGCTCCGCCTTCGACGTCTGGACCAGCGGCGTGATCATCGTCGGCTATGCCATACCGGCCTTCCTGTTCGGCATATTGCTGATGGTGCTGTTCGCGGGCGGTTCCTTCTGGGACTGGTTCCCACTGCGCGGCATCGTCTCCGACAATTGGGACCAATTGTCGTGGCCCGACAAGATCGTCGATTATTTCTGGCACATGACCTTGCCGCTGACGGCGCTGGTGCTGTCGGCCTTCGCGACGACGACGCTGCTGACCAAGAACTCCTTCCTGGAAGAGATACGCAAACAGTATGTGGTGACGGCCCGTGCCAAGGGCCTGTCGGAGCGGCGGGTGCTTTACGGACATGTGTTCCGCAACGCAATGCTGATCGTCATTGCCGGCTTTCCAGCGGCCTTCATCTCGGCCTTTTTCACCGGCTCGCTTTTGATCGAGAACATCTTTTCCCTCGACGGTCTCGGGCTGCTCGGTTTCAGGTCCGTGTTGGCGCGCGACTATCCGGTCGTGTTCGCCAACCTCTATATATTTTCGCTGCTTGGCCTGTTCGTGACGCTGTTGTCCGACCTGATCTACACATGGGTCGATCCGCGCATCGATTTCGAGCGGAGAGACGTCTGATGACGCAGGCTGCAGCCGAGATCACACCGATAAGGATCGCCCGCCCCTGGCTGTCGCCGCTCAACAAGCGGCGCTGGCAGAACTTCAAGGCCAACAGGCGCGGCTACTGGTCGTTGTGGATATTCCTCGCTCTGTTCGTGCTGTCGCTGTTTGCCGAACTGATCGCCAACGACAGACCGATCGTCGCCTACTACAAAGGCGAGATCCTGTTCCCGGTGGCGGTCGCCTACCCCGAGGAAAAATTCGGCGGCTTCTACGCCGTCACCGACTATCGCGACCCGGTCATCCGCGACGAGATCAACGCCAATGGCTGGATGATCTGGCCGCCAATCCGCTATTCCTACCGCACCGTCAACAATGCGATCCCCGACGCCGCTCCCGCAAAACCGTCATGGGAGTATGACGCGCAGAGGCGATGCAGCCAATATCCGCAAGGCGCTGCCGATCCTGACTGCATTGTCGGCAACTGGAACTGGCTGGGTACCGACGACCAGGCGCGCGACGTGCTGGCGCGCATCATCTACGGGTTTAGGATTTCCGTGCTGTTCGGGTTGATCCTGACTGCGGGTTCGTCGGTTATCGGCGTCGCCGCCGGCGCGCTGCAAGGGTATTTCGGCGGCTGGACCGACCTTCTCTTTCAACGCTTCATAGAAATCTGGTCGGCGATACCGCTGCTGTATCTGCTGCTGATCGTCGCCGCCATCCTGCCGCCGGGCTTCTTCATCTTGCTTGGGCTGATGCTGCTGTTCTCCTGGACGTCGCTTGTCAGCGTGGTGCGCGCCGAATTCCTGCGTGCACGCAACTTCGAATATGTCAACGCGGCCCGCGCGCTTGGTGTGTCCAACCGCACCATCATGCTGCGCCATCTTCTGCCTAATGCCATGGTGGCGACGCTGACCTTCATGCCTTTCCTGGTCAGCGCCTCGATCTCGACACTGACCTCGCTCGACTATCTCGGCTTCGGCCTGCCGCCCGGCACCGCGTCGCTCGGCGAACTGCTAAAACAGGCGCAGAGTAACCTCAATGCCCCCTGGCTCGGTATATCGGGCTTCATCGTCATCTCGCTGATGCTGTCGCTGTTGGTGTTCATCGGTGAAGCAACGCGCGATGCTTTCGACCCGCGCAAGGCGTTCCGATGAGCGAACTCCTGCTCTCCGTCCGCGATCTCAGCGTTGCCTTCACCCAAGGCGGCAACGAGTCGACCGCCGTCGACCACATCTCCTTCGATCTCGCCAAGGGCGAGACGGTGGCGCTTGTGGGCGAATCCGGTTCCGGCAAATCGGTCTCGGCGCTGTCGGTGCTGAAGCTTCTGCCCTACCCGACGGCCAGCCATCCCTCGGGCAAGATCCTGTTCCAGGGCGCCGACCTTTTGGCGATGAACGAAAAGCAGTTGCGCAGCGTGCGCGGCAACAAGATCACCATGATCTTCCAGGAGCCGATGACCTCGCTCAATCCGCTGCACACGATCGAGCAGCAGATCGTCGAGATCCTGGCGCTGCATCAGGGCATGGGCGACCGCCAGGCCAAGGCGCGCACGCTGGCGCTGCTCAACGAGGTCGGCATTCGCGAACCGGAAAAGCGGCTCGACGCCTATCCGCACCAATTGTCCGGCGGCCAGCGGCAGCGCGTCATGATCGCCATGGCGCTGGCCAACGAACCGGAACTGCTGATCGCCGACGAACCGACGACGGCGCTCGACGTCACCGTGCAGGCGCAGATCCTCGAATTGCTGGCGGAGTTGAAGAGCCGTAAGGGCATGTCGATGCTGTTCATCACCCATGATCTCGGCATCGTCCGCAAGATCGCCGACCGCGTCTGCGTGATGACCAAAGGCAAGATCGTCGAGACCGGACCGACGAAGGACATCTTCGCCAACCCGCAGCACGCTTATACCAAGCACCTGCTCGCCGCCGAGCCGAAAGGCAAGCCGCCGGCCGCCAACGACGCCGCCAAGCCGGTTATGACCGGCAAGGACATCAAGGTTTGGTTCCCGATCAAGAAGGGTTTCTTTCGCACCACCGTCGACAATGTGAAGGCGGTGGACGGCATCGACGTCACCGTGCGCGCCGGCCAGACCCTCGGCGTCGTCGGCGAATCCGGCTCCGGCAAAACGACGCTCGGCCTGGCGCTGGCGCGGATGATCTCATCGACCGGCACCATCCAGTTCAATGGCAGCGACATCAACCAGCTTTCCTTCAACGCCATGCGGCCGCTGCGCCGCGAGTTGCAGATCGTTTTCCAGGACCCGTTCGGCTCGCTCAGCCCGCGCATGTCGGTCTCGGAGATCATCGAGGAAGGCTTGAAGATCCACGAGCCGAAGCTGTCGCCCGACCAACGCGACGACAAGGTCGTCGCCGTGCTGAAGGAGGTCGGGCTCGATCCGGCGACCAGGAACCGCTATCCGCATGAATTCTCCGGCGGCCAGCGCCAGCGCGTCGCCATTGCGCGCGCCATGGTGCTCAATCCACGCTTCGTCATGCTGGACGAACCGACCTCGGCGCTCGACATGAGCGTGCAGGCGCAAGTGGTCGACCTCTTACGCAATCTGCAGGCCAAGCACGACCTTGCCTATCTGTTCATCAGCCACGATCTGAAAGTCATTCGCGCCCTTGCCAATGACGTCATCGTCATGCGCAATGGCAAGATCGTCGAAGCCGGCCCTTCCGAACAGATTTTCGAGCGCCCGCAGACCGACTATACGAAGGCGCTGATCTCGGCCGCGTTCAAGATCGAGACGGCGCCAGTCGGTATCGTTAGCGAATAACAGGGAATACAATCCGCAAATGGAAAAAGGCAAAATCCTGCTTGCCGTCACCGGCTTTCATCCGCAGCGCTGGCGCGAGCTGCTGTCGGCCGAGCGCGAAGTGGTGCTGGAGCCGGACGGCGCCTCTGACCCGTCGATCACCTATGCGGTGGTGTGGAAGCAGAAGCCGAACCTCTTGAAATCGCTGCCGAATCTACGCGCAATCTTCTCGATCGGGGCCGGCGTCGACCATATCTTCGCCGATCCCGGCCTGCCCGATGTGCCGATCGTCAAAGTGGTCGCTGACAACCTGACGCAGTACATGACCGAATATGTCGTCTGGCGCGTGCTCGACCATCACCGCCAGGGCATGCTCTATCGTGCGCAGCAGCCGAAGAAGACCTGGCACGAACCGCCGCAGCGGCCGGCCGGTGACATCTCGGTCGGCATTATGGGGCTCGGCAATCTCGGCCGCGCCGCGGCGTCGGTGCTGTTGTCGCTCGGCTTTGCCGTAAATGGCTGGTCGCGCAGCGACAAGGCCATGAAAGGCGTTGCGACCTATGCCGGAGAGGCCGGGCTGATCCCCTTCCTCAACGCCACCGACATACTGGTGGTGCTGTTGCCGCTGACGCCGGACACGCACGGCATCATCAATTACGGCGTGCTGAAGGAATTGCGCAAGCGAAACGGCCTCGGCGGCTCGGTGCTGATCAATGCCGGGCGCGGCCGGCTGCAGAAGGACGCCGACATCTTGCGAGCGCTGGACGACGGCACGCTGAAGGAGGCGAGCCTCGACGTGTTCGAGGTCGAGCCGCTGCCGAAGACCAGTCCGCTTTGGAGTCACCCGAAAGTGTTCGTGACGCCGCACGCGGCGGCGACCTCCGACCCTGTCCACCTGGCGCCGAGCATGTTGCGGCAGATGGATGCCTTCGAGCGCGGCGAAAAGCTTGATAACGTGGTCGACCGCAAGGCGGGGTACTGAGGAAGTTCAGGTTCAGCTCGGCAGGGTGAACTTCTTCTGCTTGTTGGGCTTGCCGCAGTCGCGGCGGACGATCGAGCGGTTCATGGCGTCGATCTTGCCACTTGCCAGATCAGTATCGCGCTTGCTTTTGGAGCGCATATCCGGCGTAAACGGGCCGAAGCCCATCGCTGGATTGGAGAAGCTCGGCTTGGCGTCCGTCGATAGATGGTATTGCTGCGCCAGTTCGTTGCGCTGCGCCAGCAACTGGTCGCAAGGCACGTTGTCATATTGCAGCGACGATTGCACGTCCTGGTCCTGCCGCTCCGACATCGAACTGCCCATGCAGCCGGTCATTGCCAGGCAAGACACCAAGACCATCATGTTCCAGCGCATGTGTTCCTCCTCAATGCCTGCCGAGGGCTTTTCCCGGCTTGTATCCTACCTGATGCCGCGCCAGCCGCAAAAATCCTATTCACGTTTTCGAACAAGACGAGACATCAACCCTTGGACGAAGGCACCGCCAGCGCGGCAAGCCCGTCGACCGGCTGGCGGCGATCCCAGCGGATGACGGTCGGCTGCATCGACAGCACCGACAGGCCGTTTGCGGCAAGCACCCGCTCGACATAGGCTTGAGAATGGGCGTAGCGACGAGACGGCTGCAGCGCGAAACCGGCGTCGCCGCCCGCCCCGCCCTTGGCTGGCTTTTCGACGGAAAAGGCAAACAGGCCATTGGTGGCCAGAATGCCCGCGACGGTCTTCATCACGCGATCGAGCGCGCCGACGTAGATGAACACGTCGGCCGCCACCACCAGATCGGCTTTCGGTCCGGCATAGGCGAAATGCTGCAGATCGGCCTTGGCGAGCAGATCGTAGACGCCTTTGGCGCGGGCCTTTTTCAGCATGGCGGTGGAGATGTCGTAGCCCTCCAGCCGTTCGGCGACCGGCCGCAGTTTCTCGCCCATCAGACCGGTGCCGCAACCAAGGTCGAGCGCCAGCGAAAAGCGGCCCGGTCTTGCCGCGCGAATGGCGCGATCGAGAAACTCCGGCAGCCGGTAGCCGAGCTTGTCGACCAGCGAGTCCTCGAAAGTCTCGGCATAGTGGTCGAACAGCGTCTCGACGAAGGCGCTGGGTGGCGCTGCGGCAGCCGGCGCCTTGCCGATCAGCTGCAGCTTCAGCGCAGCACCCAGGCGATCCGCCGGGTCCAGTTTCAGCGCCGTCGCCCAGGCCTGCGTCGCCAGGTCGAGCAGCCCCGTTGCCTCCTGCATCTCGCCCAGGCGGAACCAGCCCGCCGCCCATTGCGGCGCCAGTTCCAGCGCGCCGAGCAGCAGCTCCGCCGCTGCCGCGTGCTCGCCCGAGCCGAAAAGCATCTCGGCATAGTCGGCGCGACGGTCGGCGGTCAGGTCGCCGGACAAGATTTTCAGCGGTTGCATGGCGATGGCCCCGCCGGCTGATGCGGCCGGTGGCTGGCTGTAGGCCGAGTCAGCAGTCTCTTGCAACAGGCTTCCCGCGCTGGAATTAGCCACTATCTTGACTGGATGCGCGCCAGCGACCTGCTCCATCCCCGGCCTGAAGGCCTTTATTGCCCATGCGGCGATTTCTTCATCGACCCGGTGCGGCCAGTCAACCGGGCGTTGATCACGCATGGCCATTCCGACCATGCCCGATCCGGCCATCGTTCGGTGCTGGCGACGCAGCAGACGCTCGACATTATGGGGTTGCGTTATGGCGAGGATTTTGCCGGGACAACGCAAGCGGCCGTGCTTGGCGAAGCGATGGCGCTGAGCGATGTCAGCGTCACCTTCCATCCGGCCGGCCATGTGCTGGGCTCGGCGCAGATCGCGGTCGAGCACAAGGGCAGGCGCATCGTCGCCTCCGGCGACTACAAGCGCCAGAAGGACGCGACCTGCGCACCGTTCGAACCGGTCCAATGCGACGTCTTCATCACCGAGGCGACCTTCGGCCTGCCGGTGTTTCACCATCCGCCCGACACGGAGGAGATCGCCCGGCTGCTCAAATCGGCGGCGCAGTTTCCCGAGCGATCGCATCTGGTCGGCGCCTATGCGCTGGGCAAGGCACAGCGGGTGATGCGGCTGCTGCGCGATGCCGGTTATGACAGGCCGATCTATATCCACGGCGCGCTGGCCAAGCTCAGCGAATATTACCAGAGCCAGGGCATCGACCTCGGCACGCTGGAGCCGGCAACCGTCGACAGCGGCGGCAAGCAGGATTTCACTGGGGCCATCGTTGTCGGCCCGCCATCGGCCTTCGCGGACCGCTGGGCGCGGCGCTTTCCCGACCCGATCTCATGCTTCGCCTCGGGCTGGATGCGCATCCGCCAGCGCGCCAAGCAAGGCGGCGTCGAACTGCCGCTGATCATTTCCGACCATGCCGACTGGGATGAACTGACCGCTACCGTCAAGGAGACGGGCGCCGGCGAAATCTGGGTGACGCACGGCCGCGAGGAAGCGCTGGTGCGCTGGTGCGAGCTGGAAGGCATCGCCGCCACGCCACTGCACCTTGTGGGCTATGAGGACGAGGGCGATTGATGGTGATTTTTGATCCAGAAATCGCCGGCGCGGCGATCCTTCCCACCCCCCTCTGGCCTGCCGGCCATCTCCCCCGCAAGGGGGGAGATCAGATGTCACCTCCGCTTTCGCCAATCGCCAACCTCGCAAGATGGGCGGCAAGATCAAGGCTGCCAATCTCCCCCCTTGCGGGGGAGATGTCCAGCAGGACAGAGGGGGGTGTGCCAGAGCGCAAACCTCTGCCGTCAACGCGGTCCTTGCATCCATGAACCGCTTTGCCGAACTCCTCGACCGCCTGGTGCTGACGCCGTCGCGCAATGGCAAGCTGACACTGCTCGTCGATTATTTCCGCAGCGTCGAGGACCCCGACCGCGGGCTGGCGCTGGCGGCTATCACTGGCGACCTCAACATTGCGGCGGTCAAGCCGGCGATGCTGCGCACGCTGGTCACCGAGCGCATGGATCCGGTGCTGTTCGGCTATTCCTACGACTATGTCGGCGACCTTGCCGAAACCGTCTCGCTGGTTTGGCCGCAAACGCCGGGACATATCCCCAACCGGGAGCCGACGCTTGGCGATGTCGTGGCGACGCTGCAGGCGGCGAGCCGCTCGGACGGACCCAAGGTGCTGGCCGGGCTGCTCGACAGCGCCGGCATTTCAGCGCGCTTTGCCATCATCAAGCTGGTCACCGGCGGCTTGCGCATCGGCGTTTCGGCGCGGCTGGCCAAACAGGCGCTGGCCGATTTCGGCAAGGTCGATGTCGCCGAGATCGAGGAGCTGTGGCACGGGCTGACGCCGCCCTATATCTCGCTGTTCGCGTGGCTGGAAGGCAAGGCCGAGAAGCCGAAGCGGACCGCACTTGCCCTGTTCAGTCCGGTGATGCTGTCGAACCCGGTCGGCGACGGCGACCTCGAAAAGCTCGATCCGGCCGACTATGCCGCGGAATGGAAATGGGACGGCATCCGCGTTCAGGCGGTGTGCGAGGGCGGCGTGCGCCGGCTCTATTCGCGCACCGGCGACGATGTGTCCGGCGCATTCCCCGATCTCGCCCAGGCAATGGATTTTTCCGCCGCGCTCGATGGTGAATTGCTGGTCGGCGAGCCGGTGGCGACCGGCACCTTTTCGGACCTGCAACAGCGGCTCAATCGCAAGAGCGTGGCCCCGAAGATACAGCAGCAATACCCGGCCTTCATGCGCTGCTACGATGCGCTGCAGATCAACGGCGAAGATTTGCGCGCGCTACCTTTCCGCGAGCGGCGGGCCCGTCTTGAGGCCTTCATCACAACGCTGGACCCGCACCGTTTCGATCTGTCGCCATTCGTCGAATTCCGGGATTGGCAAACGCTGGAGGAACTGCGCCGCGCGCCGCCGCACCCGATTATCGAAGGCGTGATGCTGAAGCGCTGGGATTCGCCCTATCTCGCGGGACGGCCGAAAGGGCCGTGGTTCAAGTGGAAGCGCGATCCGCACACGGTCGATGCTGTGCTGATGTATGCGCAGCGCGGCCATGGCAAGCGGTCGAGCTTTTATTCCGACTATACGTTCGGCGTCTGGTCGGGGCCGGAAGGCGCGGAGGAATTGGTGCCGGTCGGCAAGGCCTATTTCGGCTTCACCGACGAGGAGTTGAAGCAGATCGACAAATTTGTCCGCGACAATACGGTCGAGCGTTTCGGCCCGGTGCGCTCGGTGCGCGCCGACCGCAGCCAAGGCCTGGTGCTGGAGGTGGCGTTCGAAGGTCTCAACCGTTCGACCCGCCACAAATCCGGCGTTGCGATGCGATTTCCCCGCATCTCACGGCTGCGCTGGGACAAGCCGACCGCCGAAGCCGACCGCATCGAGACGCTGCAGGCGCTGCTTGATCGCTAGGCGGCGCTTACGGTTCGATCGAAACGCGGATCTCGTAGATGTCGACCGCCTTGCCCTGCTTGTCGAAGTCGGAATTGATGGCGATGCTGCCGGCCGCGCCCGGGGGCTTGTCGGGGAATTTCACGTCGAACAGATATTCGTTACGCTGCTGGCCGACCGCATAGCGCTTGCGGCCGCAGTCGCCGAGATCGCCGAAATTGCAGTCGACGGAGATCTGCGTGTCCTTGCCGTCCTCGGCGCGGGCGACGATGTCGAACACGGCATGTTTGCCGGCAAGCTTCTCCAGCACGCCCTGCCCGACATCGAAGCTGATGGCCGAGCCGGAAGCACCGGAGCGGATGCGCAGGAAGGAGCCGGTGTCGTCCTGCACGACATCGGCCTTGGCGTCGGACGGGGTCGCCACATGCGTTGGATCGGTGGGTGTAAACACGTTGATCCAGTCGCGCGTCTGTTCGGCGACACCAGGCTGCTGCGGCGCGCCAGGCTGCTGCGGCTCAGTTGTATCGGCAGGCGGCGTGAAGTCGTCATCGTCGACGGTCGGCGGCGCTTCGGGCGGCGCCGTGTCGAGCTGCGCCGGCGTCTTGAAGACCCCGGTCTGCACGGCGAAATAGAGGCCGATGCCGGCGGCGGCGAGCAACGTCACGCCAAAGAAGATCGCCGTCAGCGGCAGGCGGCGGCCCCTTATCCGCCTTTCATCACGGTCAGGCGCCACTTCCGCCGCGGCCTCGGCCGGCGCGGAATCGGCCATATCGATCGCCGGGGCGCCGGGCAGCGTGGCGTCAGGCATGATGTCGGGGACGACCGGCAGCACGCGCGAACGCGGCGCGTCGGATGCCTCGGGCTGAACCGGTTCATCAACGACGATCGCCGGCGACGGTCCGGCCGCGACACCTGTCGGGGCATCGACCGCGGGCGCTTCGGCGGCGCCCTGTACGGCGTCTTGCGGCTGCGCAACGCGTTGCGTCAGCGCGGTATCTTGTGTCTGCGCAGCGCTCTGCGTCTGCGCGGCGACATCGGGGACCGCGGGCAGGAATTCGGATTCGATCTCGGCGATCTTTTCCTGCACCGCCTTACGGCGCTTGATGGCGGCTTCCACCGTCACGCCGGGATTGGCCTGGAGCACGCGGTCGAGCGCCGCGAAAGCCGACCGATAGACCCTCTCGCGAAATGCCCGGTCCTCGGCGTTGCCTTTCTCGAAGGCGTTGCGGATCGCTTTTTCGATCGCGTCCAAGCGAATTCCCCTGTCCGTTCGCTTACATTGCCATGATCGTTAGCCGCAGGCGACCAATCAATCAACGGGCGAGCGCCCGCATTCTGCCTTACAGGCCTGTTCAACGCCCATTTCGATGCCTTTTAGCAATAAAATCAGTCCGTTTGCCGCCCTGCCGGGCGATTTGCGCGCAGTCCGGCGCGACGTCTCCGCGTAATCGAAAAAGCAAACGAGGCGATGGCTTATTCCGCGCCAATGGAAAATGACGGGACGAATTGCCGGATCCAGCCTTGAAATCACGGTTGCCCATCTTGAAATAGCGGCCGGTTGAGTCTATCACCCAGCCGATCCTGGAGGCTTCGCGCTTCCTGGGCCGCTTTAGCTCAGTTGGTAGAGCACATCATTCGTAATGATGGGGTCAGGTGTTCGAGTCACCTAAGCGGCACCAGTTCTCCATCCGACGCAAGCGTGACGGCAGGTGCAAGGCTAATGCACGTCACTCCCTACGCCAACACCGGCACTTCCTGTCTGCCTCGTCGACATGCGCCATATGGCCGCCGCCACAGGATTGCGTCGTCAGACGCTTGACCATCGACTATGCTGCATCGCGCAAGATCGACAGCCTAGAGAACCCGACAATACAAGCATAATTTATAAGATACAAAACCACTATCTTAGAATAATCTTCGTCAATTTTGACCTATATCAGACACTCCGGATTATAGTTGTGTAATTAAACCGTGTCTTTTCTGACATGGTACCACTTCTCGTACAGCATTGCGGACGTGAAAAACCCTCAGCGACGCAACGCACTCGCAAATCATACCCATTTTTAGCACTAACTCACACAAATATTACAGCTCGATAGATATTTTGTGTTGCACTGCACCATTGCCCGGTTGCACCATTTCTTGGGGGATTTGGTACTGGGAAGTGCGCCGTGGAGGATTCCGCCAAGTTGATCAGCTTGAATTTTTCGCTGGCCAGCACCGATTTCGAGGCTGCCCCGCGCAAAAGGCGCGGGTTTGATGTTGTCGGCGCACTCTCGACGCTGGCAGGCCTCGACCTGAGGCCCGGAATGCAGGGCCGCTGGCTTCATCGGAGATTTCAGACCGGCGGAAATGGCTGATGGCGGTCGCGCGTGACAATCAGTTGGACGCTCTGCGCGCCATCGCTGTCACGATGGTTCTCTATTCCCATTTCCTTGCACCCAACGGGTCCTCCTTTTGGGGCCACATCGGGGTGCGGCTTTTTTTTGTGCTGAGCGGCTTCCTGATCACACGACTGCTGCTCGAAGCGCGCGCCGCGGCCGAATTCAAAGCCGGCCCTGCATTGAGTTCCTTCTACATCAGGCGCGCGCTGCGCATATTCCCGCCCTATTTCGCCGTGCTTGGGTTCGTCTGGCTGACCGATCTGGAGCAGTCCAGTGGATCGCTCGTCTGGCATGCGCTTTACCTGTCGAATTTTTGGTACGCGCTGCGCAACGAATGGACGCCCTGGCTACTCTGCCATTTCTGGAGCCTGAGCATCGAGGAGCAGTTCTATATCGCCTGGCCGCTGGTCGTGCTTCTCGCACCCCGCCGGCGGGTGGAAGCGATCACTATCGGCGTCATCCTGTTGTCGCTGGCCTATCGCTTCTACTGGCCGATCACCGCCACCCCGGCGCTAGCGCGCGACCTGCTGCCGCCAGCATCGATGGACGCGCTGGCGTTTGGTGCTTTGCTTGCCTGCCGGCGGACCAGAGGCGCCGGCCTGCCGCAATGGATGCGGCTAGGCTGGCCAGCCCTTGCGGCTGTCTTCCTGGCGATTGAGTGGCTTATCCCTGCGCCGGCCGATCCTATGCTGGAATGGGCCCGCTGGGCGTTGCTGCAGATCCTGCCCCTGGTGCCGCTGGTGGCCGTTGTCGCCGCCTGTTCAGCCGGCCTTGGCGGCGTCCTCGGCAGGGTTTTCGAACTGCCACCGCTGCTGTCACTGGGCCGCATCAGCTACGGCGTCTATCTTTACCATCCGATCCTTCTGTCGCTCGCCGTCAAGTCACAGCCCTGGATCCCGCTCAATGTCTCGGAGCAGGGGCCAGGGCGTTTCCTGGTCGCGAGCGCCGCCACGATCGCCGTCGCTTCGATCTCGTGGACGGCTTTCGAAAAGCCGCTCAACGGCCTCAAGCGCCGCTTCCCCTATGTAGCGCGCCGCCGCTCCCAGGCACGCTCTGGCGATGCCGGCTGGCTCGGCAGGGCGGCGGACGCCTATCCCGGCGGATCCCCCGATGGCCGCGCCGCACTCGAACTCCGGCGAACGGATGCGCAGAGATGACCACCGCGCCGCTCGTCTCCGTCCTGCTGCCGGTCTACAATGCCGGGCCTTATCTCACCGCTGCGCTGGAGAGCATTCTGCGGCAAGACTACGATCGCCTGGAGGTCATCGCTATCGATGACGGATCGACTGACAACTCGCTCGAGATTCTCGAACGATACCGCCGGGCAGACAATCGCGTTTCTGTCATCTCGCGTGAGAACCGCGGCCTCGTCGCCACCCTCAATGAAGGGCTACGACTGGCCCAGGGCGAGCTTGTTGCGCGAATGGATGCGGACGATGTCGCCTATCCCCGGCGCCTCTCGCGCCAGGTCGCACTGTTCGAGCGGCGGCCCGATCTCGGCTTCTGCGGCGCCTGCGTTGATACCTTGCTTCACGGCCGTATCGCCAAAGGCAGGCTAGACCCGGTGTTCCGGCTCGGCCGGCTCGACATATTGTCGATGTTCTTTACGATATTCTTACATCCGACGGTGATCTACAACAGGAATGTCATTGGGAACAACGATCTCTATTACGATCCCAAATATAGACATGCCGAGGATTTTGATCTCTTCAGACGGCTTGCCGGCCGTTTCCCGGCGACCATATTGCCCGATAGCCTGCTCGTCTATCGCATCCATGCGGGAAGCGTAACCATGCGGCATGCCAAGGAAATGCGCAGGACGCATTTGCGGATCGTGGCCGAAAATCTCGAGCGTGAGGGGCTTGCGGAAACCACAGCGGATCTGCGCGACATCGGCGAGGCCGTCTCTTTCGACACGGTTTCGCGCGCAGCCGATTTCATCCGTGCGCTCGAAGAGCGGATTTCCGAGCTGCCGACCGACACACGGCCAAGCTTCGAGGCAGGCGCGCTGAACCTGTTCTATTTCCTCTACCAACTCGTCGGCGACGAAGGAGAACCGCCGCTGACCCACGAATTGCTCACGCGGACGGCGAGATGGAATTTCATCCGGCGCCGCGAACAATATGCGCTGCGTCCCGGCGTCTGGGCGCCTTGGCTCAGCCTGCTCTCGATAAGGGCCGGAAAGCGGGCGGACGCGGTGGCCTACTTCTTCAAAACCACGCCGGCCGAAGCGGTGCTTGCGCGTTATCAGCGGGGACTGGTATGACCGACAGGCCCCACCCGCTCCTGCGCGATCACCAGTTTGCGAGTGCGCCGGTCCCGACATCTCCCCGATCGGAGCGGCCGTCGCTCGAGGTCAGTTTCATCGTCTGCACGCGCGACCGCGCCGCTGTGCTGGAGGCTTGCATAGCCTCGATCCAGGCCGCATGCCGGGTGCACGCCACCTTCGCGGCAGAGTTGGTGGTGGTCGATAATGGTTCACAGGACGGCACGTCAAAGCGGCTGGCCGCTATCGCCGAAACTTCCGACATCCCAGTCACAGCCGTCTCGGAGACTCGCCCCGGACTAGCCGCTGCCCGCAATGCCGGATTGGCGCGAGCGCGAGGCCGCGTGCTGGTCTTCGTCGACGACGACTGCAAGCTCGACCGCGACTATCTCCGCGACCTGGAGCGGCACTACCGGAGTGGCGAGAAGTGGCTGATCCGCGGCGGCCGGGTCGAACTCGGTGATGCCCGGGACCTGCCCTTCACCATAAAGCTCTGCGAGGCAAGCGAGCGGCTGACCCCGGCGGTCCACCCCGGCGGCTTCGTGCTCGGCTGCAACATGACCATGCACCGCGACGTCGCGGCCCGCATCGGGTCGTTCGACGAACGCTTCGGCGCTGGCGGCCCGCTACGCTCGGCTGAAGATACTGATTATCTCGTGCGGGCGATGCTGCTCGGCATGCCGGTCGAGTATGTGCCCGACATGACGGTCTTGCATCATCACGGCCGGCGAGACCGCAAATCGATCGACAGGCTGCACCGCGACTATAGCCTCGGTAATGGTGCGCTGTGCCTGAAACATGTCCGCCACGCCCCTTGGCTGCTTCGCCATGTCTATTGGTCCGCGCGGGCCGCGTTCAGGGAACTGGCGGGCCGTCCTCGCTTTGACCGCGACCTCGATCTGTCGCACTGGCCTATTGTCGTAATGAATCTGGCAGGTGCCGCCAGATTTGCGCTGCTCGTCATGATGGGATGGCCAAAACGGCTGCCGCTGCGCCACGACCGAGAAGCCAGCGAAGCCAATGCGGAGGCCAGAGCGCGATAATGTCACTGATTCCGTCAGCCCTGCCAATGCTGCGCCGCGCGCTTGGTGGCAGGCTGTTGCGGCTCGTTCCCGTCGTGGTGGGGCTCGGGCTTGCGGGCGCCGCGCTGGAAGGCCTCGGCATCGGTCTCATCATTCCGCTGCTCGGCATCATTATGGGACGTGGCGAAACATCAGGCATGGCCGGTTTCTCCGCCCTCCTCCAGCAGGTTGGAGCGGACCTCGGCGAGCGCCAGCGGCTGATCGCCATTTCGGCCGCGATCCTCGGTTCGATCGTACTGAAAAATGTCTTTGCCTTCGCCAACACTCTGCTGACCAGCTACATCTACGGCAAGGCAGGTTATTCGATCCGTAGCGCACTGTCGGAGCAGTTGCTCAGGGTCGGCTACCCCTTTTTCCTGCAGCAAAGCCCCGGGCGGCTGCTCAACATCATCTCCAACGAATCCTGGCGAGCATCCGACGCTATCCAGGCCCTGCTCGGCGCGATCGTCAGTGCCTCGGCCGCCGTCATCCTGCTCGCCTTCCTCCTGCTCCTCTCTTGGCAGATGACGCTGCTGGTGACTCTAGGGCTGGCGCTTGTCCAGCTGGCGCACGGGGTTTTGTCGTCCAATCTGAAGGCGCCGAGCCGCAGCGTCGTCTCGCGCAACAGCGCACTGGCGTCGCAGATGCTGCATCTGGTGCATGCCGGGCGCCTGATTCGCATCTTCGGGCAGGAGAACCGCGAAAAGGCGGTCTTCGCCAAAGCGTCCGACGGGGTGCGGCGGGCGGCTTTCGTGCTTTCAATCCGCCAGGGCGTCTTGCCGCCACTGACCGAGGTATTGCACGCAATGCTGTTCCTGGCGGTGGTGATCGGAGCCTGGCTGGCGAATGTAAGCTTCCCGCTGACCGTCGCCTTCCTCATCCTGCTCTACCGACTGCAGCCGCATATGCGGGCCTTGCAGATGTCCTGGAGTCAGTTGCAAGGCATGAGCGGCTCGCTGGAGGAGGTACAATGGCTGCTCGATCCTTCCGACAAGCCCGAGGCGCCGCAGGGCAGCCTGCCGTTCGACGGCTTGCGCCAAGGGATCAGCTTCGATGATGTGAGCTTCGCCTATTCCGGTCCCCTGTCAGGCCCCGACGCGCGCGAGGCGGTGCTGCATAAGGCGGTGTTCGATATCCGCAGCGGCCGCTCGACGGCGCTGATCGGCCGCTCGGGCGCCGGCAAGACGACGATCGTCAATCTCCTGTGCCGCTTCGTCAAACCCGACAGCGGCAGGATCCTCGTCGATGGGGCACCGCTCGATGAAGTGGACCCAAGCCAGTGGCGGCGGAACATTGCCCTGGCCAGTCAGGAGCTGGAACTGGTCGATGGCACCATTTTTGAAAACATTATCTACGGCTACGACACGGCGTCGGCCAGCGACGCCATGCGCGCCGCAAGGCTGGCCGAGGCACATCAATTCATCGAGCACCTGCCGCAGGGCTACGCGACACTGGTCGGATACCGGGGCATCAACCTGTCAGCCGGACAAAGGCAAAGGATCGCCCTGGCGCGGGCGCTGGTGCGCGATCCCGATATTCTCATCCTCGACGAAGCCACCAGTGCGGTGGATGGGTTGTCAGAAGCCGCTATTGTCGAGACGCTGAAGTCGCGGGCCGGCCGCCGCACCACCATTGTCATCAGTCATCATTACAGCACCATATCGTTCTGCGACGACGTGGTGATCTTGAGCCGCGGTCGGGTGAAAAAACAGGCCCCCTTCGCAACCCTGGCAATGCTCAGCATGGACGAGCTTTACCAGCACGGAGCGGGTGAGTGATGGGGCGCACCCCAACCTGCGACGCGGCTTGCGCCCGGCAGCTCGCAGATCGCGATCAATCCTGCCGGCAAACCACCGCCGCGACGCATTTCCGATTGTTCAAAAACAATTCTCGGTGAGAGGTCAGGCGGCCTTCTTCTTCGCCAGCCGCGCCTTGATCGAGGCGACGTCGGCGCGCGGCGTCGCGGCGAACAGCGTCCTGGTGTAGTTGTGCTTGGGGTCGGCAAAGACCTCCTCGCGCGAGCCGTATTCGACGGCTTCGCCGAAATACATCACCATCACATCGTCGGCGATGTAGCGCACGACCGACAGATCGTGGCTGATGAAGACATAGGTCAGCTGGAATTCGTCCTGCAGGTCGGCGAGCAGGTTGAGCACCTGCGCCTGCACCGAAAGATCGAGCGCGGAGACCGGTTCGTCAAGCACCAGCAGGCTCGGGTTCAGCATCAGCGCGCGGGCAATGGCGATGCGCTGGCGCTGGCCGCCCGAGAACATGTGAGGATAGCGATTGTAGTGCTCGGTTCCGAGGCCGACTTTCTTCAGCATCCTCATGGCGAGGTCGCGCCGCTCTTCGGCCGGCTTGTCGGTGTTGATGAGCAGCGGCTCGCCCAGCACATCGCCGATCTTTTGGCGCGGATTGAGCGATCCGTAAGGGTTCTGGAAGACGATCTGCACCTTGCGGCGCATCTCCCTGGTCAGGCCGTTCCTTGCGATGTCGACCTTGTTGCCGTCGATGAACAGTTCGCCCGACGTTGCCGGATCGATCAGCGTGATGATGCGCGCCAGCGTTGACTTGCCGCAGCCCGATTCACCGACGATGGCCAGCGTCTTGCCCTTGTCGACGCTGAACGAGACGCCCTTGACCGCATGCAAGGTGCGCGCGCCGCGAAACAGGCCGCCGCCGACGTGATAGTCGCGCACGATGTCCTTGCCTTCGACGACCTTGATGCTCATCAGACGCCCCCGGCAGCTGGTTCGAACAGCATGTCCGAGACGGTCGGCAGCCGGTCGCCGACGGCATTATCCGGCAGCGCCGACAACAGCGCGCGGGTGTAATTGCTCTTCGGCGATTCAAACAGCGACAGCACGTCGGCCTCTTCCATCTTGCGGCCCTTGTACTGGACGATGACGCGGTCGGCCGTCTCGGCGACCACGCCCATATTGTGGGTGATCATGATCAGGCCCATGCCGTATTTAACCTGCAGCGACACGAGCAGGTCGAGGATCTGCTTCTGGATGGTGACGTCGAGCGCGGTGGTCGGCTCGTCGGCGATCAGAAGCTTCGGATTGCAGGCGATGGCGATGGCGATCATCACGCGCTGGCACTGGCCGCCCGACATCTGGTGCGGAAACGAGTTCAGCCGTTCGGCCGGCTCGGCAATGCCGACCTGCGTCAGCAATTCGATGGCGCGCTCGCGACGCTGGGCCTTGTCCATGCCCATATGGAAGCGCAGCACCTCCTCGATCTGAAAGCCGACGGTGAAGCACGGATTGAGACTGGCCATCGGCTCCTGGAAGATCATCGACATGTCCTTGCCGACGATCTTGCGCCGGTCGGCCGGGCTCATCTTCAGGAGATCGCGGCCCTTGAAGCTCATCTCGTCGGCAGTGACCGTCGCCGTCCACGGCAACAGCCCCATCACAGCCAACATCGACACCGACTTGCCGGAGCCGGATTCGCCGACGATGGCCAGCACTTCACGTTCGTTCACATGGAGCGAGACGCCATCGACCGCGCGGAACGGGCCGGATGCGGTCTGGAACTCGACGACGAGATTGCGGATGTCGAGCAGCGCCATTACGACCTCCTCAGCTTCGGATCGAGCGCATCGCGCAGACCGTCGCCGATCAGGTTGATGGCAAGCACGGTGATGAGGATGGCCAGACCGGGGAAGGTCACCACCCACCAGGCGCGCAGGATGAATTCACGCGCCGAGGCGAGCATGGTTCCCCATTCCGGTGTCGGCGGCTGGGCGCCAAGGCCGAGAAAGCCGAGAGCGGCCGCCTCCAGGATGGCGTTGGAGAAGGACAGCGTGCCCTGGACGATCAGCGGCGCCAAGCAGTTGGGCAGGATGGTGCGCAGCATAAGCCTTATATGGCCGGCGCCGGCGACCTTGGCGGCGACCACATATTCGCGGCTCTTTTCGGCCATGACGGCAGCGCGCACCAGACGGGCAAAGTGGGGTTGCAGGACAAGCGCGATGGCCAGCATGGCGTTGAACAGGCCGGGGCCGAGGATGGTGACCAGAACCAGCGCCAAGAGCAGCGACGGGAAGGACAGGATCAGATCCATGACCCGCATGATCGCCACGTCGACCCAGCCCCGGAAATAGCCGGCCAAAAGGCCGAGCGTGATGCCGCCGACAAGCGCCAGCGTGACCACGACGGCGCCGATGAGCAGCGAGAAACGCGCGCCATAGAGCAGGCGCGAGAGCATGTCGCGGCCGACCGCGTCGGTGCCAAGCAGATATTCCATGCTGCCGCCTGCCTGCCAGGCCGGCGGACGCAGGAAAGCTGTCTTGTCCTGGATGTCGGGCGCATAGGGTGCCAGCAGCGGTGCAAAGAGCGCGGCCAGCACCAAAAGGATGAAGACGAACAGGCCGATGACGGCGCCGCGGTTTACCGAGAAATAGTGCCAGAAGGTCCTGAAGCCGGTCAGACGGTCAGGGTTGCCGGCGGCCATCGGGGCGATTTCGGTCGACTGGCTCATCATGCCGCCCTGATGCGCGGGTTGATGACGGCATAAAGCACGTCGACGATCAGGTTCACGGCCATGACGATAAGGGCGATCAGCAGCAAGCCTGACTGCACGACGACATAGTCGCGCTTGGATATGGATTCGACCATCCACTTGCCGATGCCCGGCCAGGCGAAGATGGTTTCTGTGAGAATGGCGCCGGCGAGCAGGGTACTGACCTGCAGGCCGATGGTGGTGACCACCGGGATCAGCGCATTGCGCAGCGCATGCACGCCGATGACGCGGGACGACGACAGGCCCTTGGCGCGGGCGGTCCGCACATAGTCTTCGCCCAGCACTTCGAGCATGGCCGAGCGCGTCTGGCGCGCGATCACCGCCAGCGGGATGGTGCCGAGCACAATTGTCGGCAGCACCAGGTGGCTCAATGCCGAGCGGAAAGCATCCCATTTGCCGTAGAGCAGGCTGTCGAGGGTCAGGAAGCCGGTGATCGGCTTGATAAAGAACTGAAGGCCGATGCGTCCTGAAACCGGGGTCCAGCCGAGATAGCCGGAGAAAAAGATGATCAGCAGCAGACCCCACCAGAAAATCGGCATGGAATAGCCGACAAGGGCGGTGCCCATCAGCCCCTGGTCGAACCAGGAGCCGCGTTTGACCGCAGCAATGATGCCGGCCGGGATGGCCAGCACCATGGCGAAGATCATGGCGAAGACTGAGAGCTCGATGGTCGCCGGGAAGAGCGTCATGAAATCTTCGATGACCGGCCGCTTGGACGAAATCGACACGCCGAAATTGCCGGTCGCGGCATCGCGGACATAATGCGCGTATTGCTGCCAGATCGGCAAATTGTAGCCGAACTGTTCCTTCAGTTCCGCGTAACGCTCGGGCGACACGCCATGCTCGCCGGCCATGGCAAGAATGGGATCGCCGGGCAGCAGCCTGACGAAAGCGAAGGCGCAGATGGTGATGCCGATCAGCGTCGGCAGCACCAAGACGATTTTGTTTAGGAGATATCGGAGCATCTTGAAAAGCGGGCGGCGCCTGATTGCGCGCCGCCCGCCTAACAGTTCTATTCGGCCTTGTCGACGCCGTCGAAGCGATGAATGCCGAGCGGGTCCATCATGAAGCCGCTGACATTCTTGCGCACGACTGCGTAGACCTGGCTGTGTGCCATGAGGAAGGCCGGAGCCTGCTTCTGGAAGACAACCTGCGCCTCTTCATAGAGCTTGGTGCGTTCGGCCTGGTCGCTGGTCTTCTTGGCCTTCTGGATCAGATCCTCGAAGTCCTTGTCGCACCAGCTGGAGTAGTTCGACACGCCGATGGCCGAGCAGGCGAACAGCGTGGCGAAGAAATTGTCCGGATCGCCATTGTCACCGGTCCAGCCGATCTGGAAGGCGCCCGGACGCTCCTTCTTCTTGCCTTCTTCGCGGTACTTCGTCCACTCGTAACTGACGATCTCCGCCTTGACGCCGACCTTGGCCCAGTCAGCCTGGATCAGTTCGGCGGCGCGCTGGAAGTTCGGGTTGTAGGGACGGACGCGGTCGGAGGCCCAAAGCTGGATCTCCTTCAATCCGGCATCGGCCAGCACCTTCTTGGCGGCTTCCGGATCATAGGCGTCGGACTTCACGTCCTTGTTCCACGACCACATGGTCGGCGGGATCAGGTTTACGGCCGGCGTGGCGCCGGCGTCCTGGAACAGCGACTTGATGAGCGATTCCCGATCGATCGCCTGGTTGAGCGCATGGCGCACTTCAGGCTTGTCGAGCGGCGGGATGGTGGTGTTATAGCTCATATAGCCGATGTTGAGGCCAGCCTGATCCATCAGGGTCACGTCGGCGTTGGCCTTGATCGTGCCGATGTCGGCAGGATTCGGATAGGGCGCGATATCGCATTCGCCGGCGAGCACCTTCTGGATGCGGGCGGTGGCGTCAGGCGTGATCGCGAAGACGAGATCGTCGATCTTTTCCTTGCCCTTGAAGTAGTCCGGGTTGGCCGCATAGCGGATGACCGAATCCAGCTGGTAGTCGACGAACTGGAACGGACCTGTGCCGACCGGCTTGGTCGAGAAGTCGGCCATCTTGCCGTCTTTTTCCAGCTGGTCGGCATATTCCTTCGACACGATCGAGGCGAAGTCCATGCCGAGATTGGCCAGCATCGGCGCGTTCGGCTCGGTCAGCGTCAGCTTCACGGTCAGGTCATCGACCTTTTCCCACTTGGCGACGTATTTCGGCATGTCCATGCCGGTGTAGTAGTCCCAGGTCAGGTTCGGCAGGTACTTCTCGCCGTTCCAGGGGTTTTCCTTGTTGAACTGGCGATCGAACGAAAAGACGACGTCGTCGGCATTGAAATCACGCGTCGGCTTGAAGAAATCCGTCGTCTGGAACTTCACGCCCGGATGCAGGTGGAAAGTATAGACCAGGCCGTCGTCCGAAATCTCCCATTTGTCGGCGAGACCGGGCACAACTTCGGTGCCGCCATGCTTGAACTCGACTAGGCGCGAATAGACGGTGCGCGACGAGGCGTCGAAGTCGTTGCCGCCCGTCGTGGTACCCGGGTCGAAGTTGGCCGGCGAGGCCTCCGAGCAATAGACCAGCGTCTTGGCATTGGCCACACCGCCGAGGACGCTTGCAGCCAGCAACGCGGCTGCAAAAGTCAGTTTCTTTTTCATTGAGCACTCCCTGATGTTCTTCCAAGCCCCTCTATAGGCTCGCGAAGCGCGCATATAAGCACCGTTTTTCCGGCTTTGGAACACCCTGTTTGCCTACCCCACCGTAAGCAGAAAATATTTCTCGGTCTTTGACGAACTGCAGAAACAAGTAGCAAAATCTGCTAATCACGGGATTGTTAACGACCGCATTTTTTCATTGATCGCAGCAATCGTAAGCCAAAAATCCACAAGCCTGGGTTTCGCCACCGAGATGACCGGACGGCATTGCCTGAGCTGGCATCGCGGGAAGGATTTCGACGGCAAATCTTTGCCGTCCTGCCGCTGGGGCAAGACTTGCACGGCCGCCGATAGTCGCAATAGATAGATGACACGCTGGATTTTCCGGGAATCCGCGACATCGCTGCAGCGGAGGACGCCTCACCACATCGAGGCGGCGCAGCAGGAGCAGGCAACAGAACGACCGAGGGAGGCTAGAGGTGGCGAAAGCAACAAAGACAACGGCCCCGGCGAAAGCAAAAGCGGCGAAAGCTTCAAAACCGGCCGCCGCTGCCGCCAAGTCGAAAGCGCCACCGGCCAAAGCCACTCCCGCCGTCAAGCCAACGGCAACCTCGACGCCGGCGAAGGCAAGCGCCAACCCGGCAGCGAAACCTGCGGTCAAGCGCGCGGCGAAGACAACACCCGCTGCAAAGCCCGCCCAGCCGCCAGCCGCGAAGACAGCCGCGGCGAAGCCCGCCTCGAAGCCGTCGCCGGGCGCGGCCAAAAAACTGCCGAATACGCTGACGGCGCTTGCCGCGGGCTTGCCGGAAAAGCCATGGCTAAAAAGCTATTCGAAAGTCGTGCCGGCGGAGATCGGCGCCCTGCCCTACAGTTCGATCGGCGACTTCCTCGTCGGCGCCTGCAAGCAGTTTTCCGGCCAGCCGGCATACGTCTGCATGGGCAAGTCGATCTCCTATGCCGAACTCGAGCGGCAATCGGCCGCCTTCGGCGCTTATCTGCAATCGAAGGGCCTGCAGAAAGGCGCACGCGTGGCGCTGATGATGCCGAATGTGCTGCAATATCCGGTGGCGATGATGGCCGTGCTTCGCGCCGGCTATGTCGTGGTGAACATCAATCCGCTCTACACGCCGCGCGAGCTCGAACATCAGCTCAAGGATTCCGGCGCGCAGGCGATCGTCATTCTGGAGAATTTCGCCAGCACCCTGGACGCGGTGATTGCCAGGACGGCGGTCAAGCATGTGGTGGTCGCGGCGATGGGCGACATGCTCGGCGGCCTCAAGGGCACGATCGTCAACCTCGTCGTGCGCCGGGTGAAAAAGATGGTGCCGGCCTGGTCGCTGCCCGGCCATGTCAAGTTCAATGCGGCGGTGAAGGCCGGCGCTGGCATCGCCTTCAAGCCGGCCAAGATGGAAGCCAGCGACGTCGCCTTCCTGCAATATACAGGCGGCACCACGGGGATTTCCAAAGGTGCTGTGCTGCTGCACTCCAATGTGCTGTCCAATGTCGCGCAGAACACGCTGTGGCTGCAGGACGCCTATGCGATCAAGCCGAAACCGGCGCATCTCAATTTCATTTGCGCACTGCCGCTCTACCATATCTTCGCGCTGACGGTGAACGCGCTGATGGGCATGCAGCAGGGCGCCCAGAACGTGCTCGTTCCCAACCCGCGCGACATTCCCGGCTTCGTCAAGGAGCTGCAGAAATACCCGATGCACATTTTCCCCGGCCTCAACACGCTGTTCAACGCGCTGCTCAACAACGAGGATTTCCGCAAGCTCGACTTCAAGCCGCTGATCATGACGCTGGGTGGTGGCATGGCGGTGCAGAAGGGGGTTGCCGAGCGCTGGAAGGCGCTGACCGGCAATTCGATCACCGAGGGCTACGGGCTGTCGGAGACCTCGCCGGTAGCCACCGCCAACAAGTTCAGCGACAGCAATTTCACCGGCACGATCGGCCTGCCGCTGCCGTCGACCGAGATCGTCATCCGCGACGATGACGGCAACAACCTGCCGCTCGGCGAGGTCGGCGAGATCTGCATCCGCGGGCCGCAAGTCATGGCCGGTTACTGGAACCGGCCGGACGAGACCGCCAGGGTGATGACCAAGGACGGTTTTTTCAAATCCGGCGACATGGGCTTCATGGACGAGCGCGGCTACACCAAGATCGTCGACCGCAAGAAGGACATGATCCTGGTCTCCGGCTTCAACGTCTATCCGAACGAACTCGAGGAAGTCGTCGCCCAGCATCCGGGCGTGCTCGAAGTGGCGGCGATCGGCGTGCCGGACGAGCATTCGGGCGAGGTGCCGAAGCTGTTCGTGGTCAAGAAGGACCCGGCGCTGACCGTCGAGGCACTGACCGCCTATTGCCGCGAGAACCTGACCGGCTACAAACGGCCGAAATACATCGAGTTCCGAACCGAACTGCCGAAGACGCCGGTGGGCAAGATTTTGCGCCGGGCGCTGCGGGAATAAGTTTGAACGCCGAGCCTGGCGACGGCGGGATGGCGGACGATAGTCGGCGTCCCGATGCAGTAGTGTTCATCAGGGCGAACCTGCGGCTTGCGCCCGTTCCCGCGCTCCCTGAAATCCAGCTCTATACGGCTCATCCCGGCAGCGGCCTGAGGCGGCTTGTCGAGTGGCGAGCTCATGGACCGGAAGACGGCAGCCAAACCGAGGAGCACGAAGCTGAGCCGCAGCCGCCCTACTGGGCCTATGCCTGGGCCGGCGGCGCCGTGCTTGCGCGCTATATACTCGACCATCCGCAAAGCGTGGCCGGCCGCCGCGTGCTCGACCTCGGCGCCGGCTCGGGCCTTGTCGGCATCGCCGCCGCCAAGGCCGGCGCCAGCGCGGTGATCGCGGCCGAGATCGACCGCAACGGCGTCGCCGCGATCGGCATCAATGCCGCGGCCAACGGCGTCGAGATCACCATTGTCGACAAGGACATCACCACAGGCCCGCCGCCGGCCGTCGACCTCGTGCTTGCCGGCGACGTGTTCTACGGCCGCGAGGTTGCTCTGCGGGTGATCCCGTTCCTCGACCGCTGCCTGGCAGCCGGCATCGAGGTGCTGGTCGGCGATCCCCGCCGCGCCGACCTGCCGCTAGCCCGGCTGCGGTTGCTGGCCGAATATCAGGTGCTGGATTTCGGCGACGTGAGGGGTGCTGTGACCAGGCCGAGCGGGGTGTTTTCGTTCGAGCAGGAAGACTGCTAGCTAGCGCCAGGATCAAAAACAGATCAGTCGAAATGAGTGAGTTCGCCCCCATCTCTGCCGTTCATGGCCGGAGGCCGCACGCCGCCGCTGATAACTCGGATTCCGACTGCGATCTTCACGGTTTCGCGAGGTGGTTCCTGTACCAGTGTGCGCTGTGTCGATCCCGACGCCCTCGCCGCCGTCTTCGGCCCGGGCTATGTCATGAACCGGAGCCCGGCCTTGGCAATTGCTTTCGGGGCCATACTATAGAGGGGGCAGTCGGATGACCAAGAGAGCGAAGATCATCTCCTACGCCGTGGTTCTGGTGGTTCTCGCCTTCTCCAGCTGGCGGCTCATATTGCTTGTCACAACCGGCCGATGGAAAGGCAGGTTCACTAGCTGGAGGACATGCGAGGCCTTTTGGTGCTATTCGACTGGCATTTTGCTCTGGGCGGGCTCGGTCGCGTTCTGTCTCTTTGTGCTCTACCTGCTGCGCCACCATGAGAAATACGTTGCGAAGCTCTATCACCAATACCGTGAATTCAAAGAAACCTTCGACAAGCATTCGGAGCGCGGACGCCGCCGCTAGGGGAACCGGGAAAGCGTTGAGCTACTGAAGACTGCTTCTTCTTTAACCAATCCGAAATCGGCCGTTCCGCTTTCCACCAATCTCGGCCATTGGCGGGAAAGCCCAGCTGACTTTCGCCTTGCCCTAACTTCCCCCGTCAGATCGCCTCCTTGACCCGCGCCGACAGAAAGTCCGGCAGGTCGGCAACAGAATCGAGAACGACATCGGCGATCGACGCCAGCGATTCCCGCGTGCCGGTGCCGGAGAGCACGCCGACCGCCAGGCCGCAGCCGCCGGCACGCGCCATCTCCAGGTCGTGGCGGTTGTCGCCGACCATGGCGATCTCGGACGCCTTCAACCCGGTCAGGTCGCAAAAGGCGACGATCGTGTCCGGCGCCGGTTTCGGATTGGCGACCGCGTCATAGCCATAGGCGGCGGTGAACAGCTGCGCGACGCCAAGCGTGACCATGGTCTTTTCCGCACCGGCAGTCGAATCATTGGTGGCGACGCCGAGCCGGTAGGATCGCTTGTGCAGAGCCGTCAGCGCCGCGACGATGCCGGGCAAGGCCACCGCCATCGATGAGCCTTGCACCGAGGTGATCTCGTTGAAGCGGGCGACGGCCAGCATCTGGTCCTCGTCGGACAGGCGCGGGAACCACAGTTCGACGACATCCATATTGGTGCCCGAGGCGAAGATGGAATCCGGCTTGAAGCGCTTGGCGACAAAATCGAAGCCCGCCGCTGAAAGCAGCCTGTCGGCTTTCCAGCGATCGCCCTCGGCAGCATCCATGGCCATGAAATCGGCGATGCCGAGCCAGGTCGCGTTGAAATCGACAAGCGTGCCGTCCTTGTCGAACAAGATGCCCTTGATGTCGGCCGGATTTTTCATTGAGCCCCCCGCAGTTGCTGGATGCGCGCCACCAGCCCGGCCGTCGATGCGTCGCGCTTGGCGGCGCTCTCCTTGCCTTCCACGACTGGCAACAGGCCGGTCGCCAGCTCCTTGCCGAGCTCGACGCCCCATTGGTCGAAGGAATTGATGTTGAACAGAGTGCCTTCGACGAAGACGCGGTGCTCGTAAAGCGCGATCAGCCGGCCGAAGGTGCGCGGGTCGAGCTTGCGGTAGAGGATCGTCACCGAGGGGCGGTTGCCGGAGAAGACGCGGTGCGGGGCTATTCTGTCGATATCGGCCGGCTTCATGCCCTTGGCCAGCATCTGCGCGCGAGCCTCGTCCAGCGTGCGGCCCTTCATCAACGCTTCCGATTGGGCCAGGCAATTGGCAAGCAGTAGATCGTGCTGGTGCTTGAGATCAGGCTCATGGCCGACGGCAGCGGCAAGGAACTCGACCGGGATGAAATCGGTGCCCTGGTGCAGCAGCTGGAAGAAGGCGTGCTGGCCATTGGTGCCGGGCTCGCCCCAGACCAGCGGTCCGGTCGGCGTCATCACCGGCGTGCCGTCGAGGGTGACGCCCTTGCCGTTCGATTCCATGTCGAGCTGCTGCAGATAGGCCGGCAACCTGGACAGTCGCTGGTCATAGGGGATGACGGCACGCGCCGGATAGCCGCAGATCACGCGATGCCACCAGCCGACCAGCCCAAGCAGCGCCGGCAGGTTCTTCTGCAGGGGTGCGGTGCGGAAGTGCTCGTCCATCTCATGCGCGCCATCGAGGAAGGCGCGGAAATTGCGCGGACCGATGGCGATCATCACCGGCAGACCGATGGCGCCCCACAGCGAATAGCGGCCGCCGACCCAGTCCCAGAAGCCGAACACGCGATCCGCTTCGATGCCGAACTTGGAAACCAGGTCGAGCGCGGTCGAGACGGCGGCGAAATGCTTGCCGACGGCTTCCTTGCCGAGCGCCTTCTGCACCCATTCGCGCGCCGTCTCGGCATTGGTCATCGTCTCGACCGTGGTGAAGGTCTTCGAGGCGATGATGAACAGGGTGGTTTCGGCCGACAGGCCCTTCAGCGTGTCGTGGATATGGGCGCCGTCAATGTTGGAGACGTAGTGCGCGCGCGGGCCGTCGTGATAGGGCGCCAGCGCCAGCGTCGCCATGGCCGGGCCGAGATCGGAGCCGCCAATGCCGATGTTGACGATGTCGGTGATTTTCTTGCCGGTGGCGCCGGCGGCCTTGCCGGAGCGAATGGCATCGGCGAAAGCGCCCATGGCGTCGAGCACGGACAGCACATCCGCCTTGACGTCCTGGCCGTCGACGGTGACGCCCTTGCCCGAGAGGTTGCGCAGCGCCGTGTGCAGCACGGCGCGGTCCTCGGTGATGTTGATCTTCATGCCGGAAAACATTGCGGCACGGCGCCCTTCGAGATCGGCGGCGGCGGCGAGCTTCTCGAGCAGTTCCATCGTGCCCTGGTCGACCGCGCATTTCGACCAATCGAGAAAAAGGTCGCCGTCGCTGGCCGAGAACGTCTCGAAGCGCTTGGGGTCGGCGGCAAAAGCCTCGCGCATCGTACCCGATGCCGCCGCGCGCGCAGCACGCAAGGCGACAAGCTGTTTGTCGAAGGAGGAATGATCCACTTTCGGCTCCTGATCGTTTTTCACGACATCTTATCAGACCGGATGTTTCCGGCGCGTGTCGTCGCGCTGATCTTATTGAGCCGAATTCCGCATGTTTCAATGCGTGGGGATGACGCAGTGCAGCATAGTGCGATGTGATGGAGCTATGACGCTGCGCGCCGCGCTGGATGATTTGATGGGAGTAGCGACGACGCTGCGCGTCGCGCTGGGGATAATGAGGCGCGACGACGCTTCGCATCGCGCGGGCGTCCGCGCTGCGGGATGACGCAAGCGTCACCCGGGGATGAGACGACGCTGCGCGTCGCGCATAGATCACTGGCATAAATCCCAGCGATCAGAAAAATTGATTGGCGCAACCCCTTGTGCCACGGTTACCTTCCGCTGGTCCAGCCAAGCAAAAAAGACTGGCCATCGAGGAACACCTTCCATGCCACAGCGTAACGACACGGCCATATGGTCCGGCCTGTTCCGGATTTCGGCGGAATCGGGCCAGACCCTGCAGGCGCAGATCCGTCAGGCGATCGTCGCCGCCATTCTCGACCGGCAGATCGCCGCTTCGATGCCGCTTCCGTCCTGCCGCATCCTGGCTGAAAAACTCGGCGTCGCGCGCGGCACTGTGGTGCTGGCGTTCCAGCAATTGGTCGACCAAGGTTTCCTGGTGGCGCGCGAACGGCGCGGCCATTTCGTCAATCCGGATGTGCTGGCCACCCCCGCCAAGCCGCACCAGAAGGCGCCCGACCAGCAGAACGAGATCGACTGGAAGGCACGCCGGCAGATCGCCGCCAGCGACATGCCGCCACCGGCCAAGCACGACAACTGGATCAAGTCCTCCTACCCCTTCGTCTACGGCCAGTTCGACCCGGCGCTGTTCCCGACAGCCGAATGGCGTGAGTGCAACCGCATGGCGCTGGCCGTGCTCGAAATCCGCAACTGGGCCTCCGACATGGTCGATCGTGACGATCCGCTCTTGATCGAGCAGATCCAGGCGCGGCTGTTGCCGCGGCGCGGCATCTTCGCCAATCCGGACGAGATCATCGTCACGCTGGGCGCCCAGAACGCGCTCTATATGCTGGCGACACTGCTGATGACAAAGGGCTCCAAGGTCGCGATGGAAGACCCGGGATACCCCGACGCGCGCTCGATCTTCCGCTTGGCAGGCGCCGAAATCCAGCCGGTTCCGGTCGATCAGTCCGGCATCGTCACCTCGTCCATTCCCAACGATTCCGGCTTTGTCTTCGTCACCCCCAGCCACCACTGCCCGACCATGGTGCCGCTGTCGGCGGAGCGGCGGCAGGACCTTCTGGCGCGCGCCAACCGCCACAACCAGATCATCATCGAGGACGGCTATGACAGCCAGCTTCTCGACGAGGCGCCGCAGCAGGCGCTGAAGAGCCTCGATCGCTCGGGTCGCGTCGTCTATGTCGGCTCGATGTCGAAGACGCTGGCTCCGGGCCTACGGCTTGGCTACATCGTCGCTTCGGCTGGACTAATCTCCGAGCTCAGGGCGCTGCGCCGCTTCATGCTCAGGCACCCGCCGGCCAACAACCAGCGCGCGGTTGCGCTGTTCCTGTCGCTCGGCCATCACGAAGCCCTGGTGCGGCGGCTGTCGTCGGCCTTCGACGAGCGGCGCAAGCGTCTGGTCCATGCGATTTCCGCATTCCTGCCGGAATGGCGCTCGACCGATTCCGCCGGCGGCACATCGCTCTGGCTGGAAGGCCCGCGCGGCACCGATTCACGTGGACTGGCCGAGGCCGCGGCGTCGCGCAGCGTCATAATCGAGCCCGGCGATCGTTTCTTCGATCGCACCGAAAAGCCGTCGCGTTTCATGCGCTTGGGCATTTCCTCGATCGCATTGCAGCACATCGAGCCGGGTATTCGCGAGCTCGCGACCGCAGCCGGACGCAGGCCCGCTGCAGCCTGATTTGCCTGTGCCGGGGCTTTGAACAGTCCCGGCCCTTGGCATGATCACCAACATTCTGCATTAGCTCTCTGGCATACTCGGCTGCGTTGACTGGCCCATAGGCTGGGCCAATGGCAACGGCATAGTCGGCTGACAGAGGGACGAAGCAAGCCGACGGTGGACCAATCACCGCGCCGTGTTTCGCGAGCTAAAGGTGGAGTGCCCCCATGTCAGTGGCTGTTGAAAAGCAGGATGCGGCTCCTAAAGATGCATCAGCCGACCAGCGTTCGCGCCGATCCGGCGGGCGCGAAGCGCGCCGCGCCATGCGGGCCGCACCGCTTGCCGACGATATCCGGCCGGTGCGCGCCGGCCTCGAAGGCGGCAGCTACGGGCCGCTCAACCAGAACGACCAGGAGCGCATCCATGAAGCGGTGCTGACGCTGCTGGAGACCGTCGGCTTCGCCAATGCCATTCCCTCCTGCATCGAGGCGCTGACCGGGGTCGGCGCCGTCTATGGCGATGACGGCCGCGTCCGCTTCCCACGCGGGCTTGTGATGGACACGATCAGACGAGCCGCGCGGAATTTTACGCTGCACGGCCAGGACCCCAGGCATGACATGCTGATCCAGGGCAAGCGCGTGCATTACGGCACGGCGGGTGCGGCGGTGCATCTGGTCGATGTCGAAAAGCGCGAATACCGCGAGTCGCTGGTGCAGGACATTTACGACGCCGCCCGCCTCGTCGAAGGGCTCGACAACATCCATTTCTTCCAGCGGCCCATGGTGCCGCGCGACATTCCCGATCCGCTCGAAATGGACTTCAACACGCTCTATGCCTGCGTGATGGGGACGTCGAAGCATGTCGGCACCTCGTTCACGGTGCGCGAGAACGTGCAGCCGGCGCTGGAAATGCTTTATGCGATCGCCGGCGGCGAGGAGAATTTCCGCGCCCGGCCGTTCGTGTCGAACTCCAATTGCTTCGTCGTGCCGCCGATGAAGTTTGCCGAGGACGCCTGCGGCGTGCTCGAAGCCTGTGTCGACGGCGGCATCCCGATCCTGCTTTTATCGGCCGGCCAGGCCGGCGCCACCGCTCCCGCGGCGATTGCCGGCGCTGTGGTGCAAGCGGTGGCCGAAGTGCTTGTCGGCCTCATCTACGTCAACGCCATCAAGCCCGGGCATCCGGCGATCTTCGGCACCTGGCCGTTCGTCTCCGACCTCAGGACCGGCGCCATGTCGGGCGGCTCGGCCGAGCAGGCAGTGTTGACTTCGGCCTGTGCGCAGATGGCGCAGTTCTACGATCTGCCGGGCGGTTCGGCCGCCGGCATGACGGATTCGAAACTGCCCGACATCCAGTCCGGCTATGAAAAGGGCATCACCGACGTGATGGCCGGCCTTGCCGGCCTCAATCTGGTCTATGAATCGGCCGGTATGCATGCCTCGCTGCTCGGCTTTTGCCTGGAGAGCCTGATCATAGACAATGACATGCTGGGCCACTGCCTGCGCTGCGTGCGGGGCATCGAAGTGACCGACGAAGCGCTGTCGATCGACACCATCACCGAAGTCTGCATGAATGGCCCGGGCCACTATCTCGGCAACGAGCAGACGCTGCGCCTGATGCAGACCGAGTATTTTTATCCGGCCGTCGGCGACCGCTTTTCGCCCAAGGAATGGAACGAGAAGGGCCGGCCCGACATCTTGCAGCGGGCGATCATCGAAAAGAAGCGCGTGCTTGCCGAGCGCTTCCCGCGCCATGTGCCGAAGCTGCTCGACGACAAATTGCGCGCCCGCTTCGGCGAGATGATCAAGCTGCCACGCAGCGGCATGGGCGGGTAAGCTTCACCTTACGTAGGTCAGTCCGCACTTAACCCAAAGCGCTCGACCACTTCGGCGCTAATCAGCTTGCCATGCAGCGCCATCAACACGATCTGGGCATCCAGGCTGTCGCCGGTTTCAAGCGCAGCCTCGATGCGGCGCTCAGCGTCCAGCCGCCGCTCCGGCCCATTGGCCTGCTCGAAGGTTTGTGGGCCCGCGATGCAAAAGCCGAACAGCTGCGCCACGGACCGGTAGGCGTCGGGCGGCGGCTCGTCCGGCCAATGATCCTTCATCAAATTGACGATGGTGAGCTTTACCCCCTCAGGGACAAGCGCCGGATGCAGATCGGCGCCGCGCAGCGCGGTGTCCAGTTCCCGCAAGTCACCCGAGCGGCCGAACATGCCGAGGAAACCGAGGGAAGAGCGCCGCTTCGTCATTGATGGGTGTTATCCCTCGTGCAGGACCTGTCGAGACGACGTATCTGTAGACTTGGCCCAATCGATACAAGAGCGTTGCCATGAGAAAAGGCGGCCTACCCGATGGCAAGCCGCCTTCGATTTCACCAAACTTGCAACGCTTAGTGGTTGTCCCTCGGCACGCCGCTGGTATGGGCGACGTCCTGGTATTTCACCGCCGGCTTCAGCACCATGCCCTCCGAGAACTGGTCGACCATGGAGCGCTGGATTTCCTGCCATGGCGTCTGGTGCTTGGGATAGTGATAGCCGCCATCGTCCTGCAGTTCGGCACGGCGCCGCGTGATTTCCTCGTCGGAGACGAGGATGTTGGCAGTGCCTTTGCGTAAGTCGATGCGCACACGGTCGCCGGTCTTGAGCAGCGCCAGGCCGCCGCCAATGGCGGCTTCCGGGGAAGCGTTGAGGATAGAGGGCGACCCCGATGTGCCCGACTGGCGGCCATCGCCGATGCAGGCCAGCGCGTGAATGCCCTTCTTGATGAGATAAGCGGGCGGCTGCATGTTGACGACCTCGGCGCCGCCGGGATAGCCGATCGGGCCGGCGCCGCGCATGAATAGGATGGTGTGCTCGTCGATGCCTTGCGCCGGATCGTCGATGCGGGCGTGGTAGTCCTCCGGCCCGTCAAAGACCATGGCGTTGCCTTCGAAGGCTTCCGGGTCGTTCGGGTTGGAGAGATAGCGTTCGCGGAATTCCGGCGAGATGCCGCTCATCTTCATGATGGCGGAATCGAACAGATTGCCGCTGAGATTGATGAAGCCGGCATTGGCCTTCAGCGGCTCGGCAACAGTGCGGATGACATCGGTATTCTCGTTGGCGACCCCCTTGCAATTGTCGCCGATCGATTTCCCGTTGACGGTCATGGCTTCGGGATAGGGCAGCAGCTTGGCCTTCATCAGTTCGGCAACCACAGCCGGCACACCGCCGGCATGATGATAGTCCTCGCCGAGATATTCGCCAGATGGCTGCAGATTGACGATGAGCGGCACATGGAGGCCGACCGTCTGCCAGTCGTCATTGGTGAGCGGCACGCCGAGATGGCGGGCAATCGCGTTGAGGTGGATCGGCGCATTGGTCGAGCCGCCAATCGCCGAATTGACGACAATGGCGTTCTCGAACGCCTTGCGCGTCATGATGTCGGATGGCTTCAGATCCTCATGCACCATCTCGACGATGCGCTTGCCCGTCTCATAGGAGATCTGGCCGCGCTCGCGGTAGGGTGCCGGAATGGCAGCCGAGCCCGGCAATTGCATCCCGAGCGCCTCTGCCAGCGAGTTCATCGTGGTGGCGGTGCCCATGGTGTTGCAATAGCCGGTCGACGGCGCCGATGAGGCGACGATGTCCATGAACTCGTCATAGTCGATCTCGCCGGCGGAGAGCCGCTGGCGCGATTCCCAGACGATGGTGCCGGATCCCGTGCGCTTGCCTTTGTGCCAGCCATTGAGCATCGGTCCGACCGAAAGTGCTATGGCCGGAATATTGACGGTGGCCGCCGCCATCAGCAGCGCCGGCGTGGTTTTGTCGCAGCCGATGGTCAGCACGACGCCGTCGAGCGGATAGCCGTAAAGCACTTCGACCAGGCCGAGATAGGCAAGGTTGCGGTCGAGTGCCGCGGTCGGGCGCTTGCCGGTCTCCTGGATCGGATGGCACGGGAATTCGAAGGGGATGCCGCCCATCGAGACGATGCCTTCGCGCACGCGCTTGGCGAGTTCGATATGATGGCGGTTGCATGGCGACAGATCCGAGCCGGTCTGGGCGATGCCGATCAGCGGCTTGCCAGACATCAGCTCGGCCCGCGTCAGGCCGTAGTTCAGGTAGCGCTCGAGGTAGAGCGCGGTCATGCCTGGATTGTCGGGATTGTCGAACCACTCCTGCGAGCGAAATTTCTTCTTTCCGGTGGGGGCGCCTGCCATCATGGTCTCCGTATTTGTAAGACAAATCGATATGGCAACGCGCGGAAGCAGGCAAGAGGGCGCACCGTCGCAACCGGACTTTGGTGCGATAGACACAGACCAGACCGTGCGTTAGGCCTTCGAAGTCTGTCCGGGAGGTGTCGATGGCTTTGGTGATCGAAGGCGAGGAACGCATTGTCGCCCCCCTGCAGAAAGTGTGGGACGCGCTGAACGATCCGAAGGTTTTGCAGGCGACCATTCCCGGCTGCCAGCACCTGGACATGAAATCGCCGACCGAAATGGCGGCGACGGTGGTGTTGAAGATCGGACCGATCAAGGCGACATTCAACGGCGAGGTGACGTTGAAGAACCTGAAGCCGCCGCACTCCTACACCATCCAGGGCGAGGGCAAGGGCGGTATTGCCGGCTTCGCCAAGGGTGGCGCCGACGTGACGCTGACGGCGGACGGGCCGGATGCGACGGTCCTCAAATACGCGGCCAAAGCCGAAGTCGGCGGCAAGATCGCCCAACTCGGCAGCCGGCTGATCGAATCGACTTCGAAGAAGCTGGCCGGGCAGTTCTTTTCAAGCTTTGGCGAGAAGGTGGGTTCCCCTCCCCCTTGAGGGGAGGGTGCCTCGTGAAGCGAGGCGGGTGGGGTCGCCTCAACTGCCTCAACGTGAGTTGAGCTGCCTCGACTTGTAAAGAAATAGCGTCGAGCGTGTCACCGCGGACCCCACCCGGCCCTTCGGGCCACCCTCCCCTCAAGGGGGAGGGACCATCCGAGCTACTCGAACACGATGTTCGGCACCGCCGCTTCGGCCGCGCCGCGTTCTTCGTTGACCCGGTCCCAGACCTTCGAAGCAATGCCGCGATAGATCTTCGCCTCGGCGCTGTCTGGCTTCGACGCCACCACCGGAGCACCTTCATCAGAACTTTCGCGAATGCCCATTTCCAGCGGCACTTCGCCGAGGAAGGTCACGCCGAGTCGCTCGGCCTCGCGCCGCGCCCCGCCATGGCCAAAGATGTCGTAGCGCTTGCCGGTATCGGGGGCTATGAAATAGCTCATGTTCTCCACGATGCCGAGCAGCGGCACGTCGACCTTCTTGAACATATTCAATCCTTTGCGGGCGTCGATCAGCGCCAGATCCTGCGGCGTCGAGACGATGACGGCGCCGGCCAGCGGCACCTGCTGGGCCATGGTCAGCTGGGCGTCGCCGGTGCCGGGCGGCATGTCGACGACGAGCACGTCGAGGCGGCCCCATTCGACCTCGCGCAGCATCTGCGTCAGCGCCGACATCACCATCGGACCGCGCCAGATCATCGGCGTCTCCTCGTCGACGAGGAAGCCCATCGACATCACCTTAAGGCCGTAATTCTCCATCGGTTTCAGGATCTTGCCGTCGACGGTCTGCGGCCGGCCATGGATGTTGAGCAGCCTGGGCATGGACGGGCCATAAATATCGGCATCGAGCACGCCGACACGCAAACCGTTGGCGGCGAGGCCAAGCGCGATGTTGACGGCGGTGGTCGACTTGCCGACGCCGCCCTTGCCGGACGCCACCGCGATGATCGCCTCGATGCCGGGCACGCCGCGCTTGCCCGACCTTTCCGAGGCCGGGGCGTGCGGGGCTGGAGAGTGTGGAGCTGGGCGCGGCGCGGCTGGCGCAGCC